>NZ_CFRCNA010000029.1:0-13212 GCF_986145555.1 Fannyhessea sp. | reverse complement strand
GTACAACACGGTGTCCAATTCCTGCAACTTCTTTGCCCAAAGGCTTTATAATCTCAAAAACGTATTTGATAGCGTCCTTGTGCGTAGGAAGGGCAACGTTCATAATTTGCTTTTCGCCACCAAGCTCTTCGTGACCAATAAAGGAGCCGTCGATACCAATACGCTCACAATTTCCCTTTGCAAACACCTCTTTGGTGTCAGGATTTAGCAGCTGATATTTAAGCGAAGAACTTCCCGCGTTAATCACAAGTACATTCATAGCGAACCTCTCAAGCATTAAATCAAAACGTTACAGACTCAAACATTGTTGCATATATTAGACAAAACAAACCCAACATAAAAGAGCTACATAAATTAAGCTTTTCCAAACGAATTTGAAAGCGGAGCTCCACCCAAAAGATGAATATGTAGGTGGTGTACACTTTGTCCTGCATCATCACCTTTATTAGTTACCAGACGAAGCCCATGCTCTAGCTTATAATGCACAGCTATTTCTCGCGCAGCATGCACCAACGCAGAAAGCGTATCGGCATCTACATCATCGAGGATGTCGTCATAGTGATGTTTAGGAACAATTAAAATATGAACTGGTGCCAGCGGATTTAAGTCTTTAAAAGCGCAAACAAGGTCATCTTCATATACAAATTCTGAAGGAATTTTTCCTTCTATAATCTTGCAAAAAATACAATCATCTACTGTTTTCATAAGAAGTCCTATTCATCTATATACGCAACAGACGGAGCAGCACAGGTATCGGATGTTTCAAGCGATTCTGAAGATGCATCTACAAGAACCTGTACCTTTTGTTCGGCACGCTCAAGTCTTTGACGCAGACTTTTAAGTAACTCTACGCCACGGCTGTAATTCTCAAGCGATGCTTCAAGCTCCAAATCACCGCTTTCAAGGCTGCGAACAATGCGCTCAAGCTCAATAGATGCTTCTTTAAAGCTCATTGCTTCAACGTCTTGTGCTTGAGATACGGCACTTTTTTCTTCTTGGTTTGACATAACAGAACCTTTCTCTTATGCGAAAACAAAGTTTTCGCTTGTACTCATAGGCAACTATCTGCTATCTAACAGACAAAATACACACCTTACGTAATGCTTAGCTCTTTGAAAGCTCATTAGTGGTGCAAATATCACTCACAGACGCATGAAGTGAGCCTGTGCCAAGCATAATAGCAATACGGTCTCCAACGTTAACATCTAAAGCAGACGAAACAACATGGCCGTCATCTGCTTGGACAATGCTATATCCGCGTGCAAGCGATTTAAGTGGCGAAAGCGTATCAAGCGCTTGAGCATACAAACTTAACGCATGTTTATACGGTTGTAAGAAACTTACACCTGCTTTATTAAAACGCATGAAAAGCGGCGTGGTACGCTCGCGAAAACGTGAAATATCACGTGGCATCGCGGCAAAAAGTCGCTCGGCTGTAAGCTCTAAAGATGTTTGTTTTTCGCTGATAAACGCATCAGGACTGGTGAGACACTTACGCGATGAAATATGGTCAAGATATACTTTTGTTTCGGCAAGTTTAGAGTGCATAACACGGTTTGCACTTTGAGAAAGACTTTCGATATTGGCGCGTTGCGCTTTTAAAATTGCTGACATAGCTTGAGCAAGTCTTCTCTGACGTTCCCAAATTTGACCCTGTACCTCGTCAAAAGCAGGTGCAACCGATTCGGCAGCAGCAGTAGGTGTAGATGTTCTTCTATCAGAAACCAAATCGCAAATGGACGTATCGGGTTCATGACCGATTCCTGTAATCACAGGTATTGGAGAAGCTGCTACGGCACGCGCGACGCTTTCATCGTTAAAGCACATAAGGTCTTCAAACGAGCCACCGCCTCTCACCAAAAGAATGGCATCGGGTTTTGCCTGTGCAGCTATTGCCAGTGCGCGGCAAATGGTAGCAGGAGCTTGAGCGCCCTGAACAGAGCACCCTACTGCTTGTATTTCAACTAAAGGATTCCTGCGTGCAAGCGTTCTTTTAACGTCTTCGATAACGCTTCCAGAAAGCGATGTGCAAACAACAATTCTTGAGCAAAAGCGCGGAATAGGGCGTTTGCGCGCATCGGACATCAAACCTTCGGCCTCAAGCTTTTTGGCGAGTTGTGCTACCTGCAGCCGTAAAAGACCTTCACCTGCAACATGAGCAGACGTTATAACAAACGAAAGTTTTCCACTTGCACCATAAATATTAAAAGAGCCACGAACCTCAAGCTGAAGACCATCTTTCATCTGAAAGTTGCAGGCATTGAAGGTGGATCGCCACATAATGACGTCCATGCTTGATTGTGCGTCTTTAAGCTGAAAGTAACAATGCCCTGAACGAGCGTTAGGACCTCTATAACCACTTACCTCGCCATTGACACACAAAGAAGGCATGGTTTTAACACAGGACTGGGCTTGTGCAACAGCGTCACATACAGAAATAGGTTTATCGTTTTCCATATATCTTATCCACTCCTTATACAATGCTCTACATCGTCTTTTATACTGCGGGCAAGTTGTTATACACAAGACATCAGTGCAAAAAGTCTTTAAGCACTCCCCCACCTAATCGCGACTACCCCGTACACGACTTAGCATATAAACCAACTGAAGAATAGAAATAAGTGCAGCTGATACATAGGTAAGTGCTGCGGCAATAAGCACCGAGCGAGCACCTGCTTCGTCGATGGGGGTACCTGCTTGTCTAAGATATACCAGGGCTCTTCTCGAAGCATCTATTTCTACGGGAAGCGTAATAATCTGAAAAGCTACAACCGCAAAAAAGAGGAGAACACCAAACTGAACAAGCTGAATAACGTTAAGAAAAACGCCCATAAACAAAATGGCGCTCCAGCTATTTTGTGCAAAATTAACCAAAGGCACACATAACGAGCGCAACTGTGCAAATACAAAACCCCGTGCATGTTGTACCGCGTGTCCTGCCTCGTGACAAGCAACCGCAACAGAGGCTACACTTGCTTGCGAAAAGTTGGCAGGACTTAAGTGCAAACTATTATCTCGAGGGTCAAAATAATCGGTTAAGTCACCATCAACATGGCCAATGCTCGTAGAAGCACTACCTAAATCAGATAACATATTTTGCGCAATTTGCGCGCCTGTTAGGCTAAAAGATGTTTCGATCTGAGACCAACGTGCATACGTTTTTTTAATATAGGATTGAGATAAAGCACCAATGACCAGCGAAACAACGACTATGCCCATATAGATTGGATCGAAGCCGAACATATATCCGTATAACATAAGTACCTCATAACTTTAAAAGCCAACAGATTAAAGTATCTAGATTATTTTATACCACATCGCGCGGACATTAATGCAAAGCACTAACAAAGGGTATGTACACATTATGAGGTAAACCATGATTACCTTTATAAAAGCTCAACCTTACCATCTTTTACAGTAAGTCCAACCCGACCTTCCATAAGCGCCTGCAGTTTTTGCCCAATCATCTCAAAACGCCACGAATCAGACAATTGTGTATCTGATACACCACGCACAAAGGCACATAAATCATCGCGCGTTGCTAAAAGTTGCGTTGCAACACCGGTTTTTTCAGATTGTAATCTTACAAGCGCATACATAAGATCAACAACACTTTCCATCTCCTGAGATGCGCGTTCGTGACGTTTTGTAGCAGGATATAATTCACGAGGACACGCCACGCCCTGTTCGATTGCTTGCAAAAGCGTTTGTTTATCTTCAATAGAAAGCGTATCAACCGAACGAATGCGTTCAAGACGCTCCATTGTTTTAGGTGCGCTTTTACACAGGTCGATAACAATTTCATCGGGAATAACCCATTTGCGTGGAATATCCTTATGTGACGCAATAACATCGCGCCAGATGCCAATTTCTCGCGCAATGGCTAGCTGCTTTCTTGTTAAAGAAGAAATGCGACGCATATGAAGATATGCCTCTTGAGGTTTTTTAATCACATGATGCTCACTACAAACTTCATGCATTTCTTCCAAAAACCATGCATAACGCTCTTTTTCTTTCAGTTCGTGTAAAAGCGTGTCATAAATACGCGGCAAATACCGTACATCATCTGCTGCATATTCAAGCTGCTCTTCTGCCAAAGGGCGACGCGTCCAATCGGTAAGCGATTCGGCTTTTGGCAAATGCACATGACAAAGAGCATCAACCAAAGGCCCATAACCAATCTGAAAACGATGACCCAAAAATGCTGCAGCAACCTGCGTGTCAAACACCGGTTTTGGAAGGCACGAAAAAACATCATAAATAAGCTCAAGGTCTTGGGAGCACGCATGAAATATTTTAGTAATTTTTTTATCCAAAAACAGCTTACGCAAGTCCGTAAGATTAGGTATAGACAACGGATCAATCAGAACTATTTCTGAACGCGTAGCGAGCTGAATCAAACAAAGCTTAGGGTAAAAGGTTTTTTCACGCATAAATTCTGTATCAATTGCTAATACATCGCTTTTTGTTGCACGCTCACAAAAACTGGCAAGCTGTTCATAGGTTTCTATATACAAAAGTTCCGTCTCCTGAAGAATGAATTTTACAAAACCATTGTAATATACGTTACAAATTCGAGCGCCATTCATACGTTTAAAATCCTAGAATTTCTATGAGACAATCAACAAGCAACACTAATTTATTACAATAGATAAAAATAAATGTAATACCTACCAACATTGGCTCACAATTTACACAAAGAGGTGCTATGAAAACAATTCATGTTGCAGCGGCTGTTATCGAACACGACGAAAAAGTTTTAGCTGCAAAACGCCTGCAACCTGTTGAGGATCACTATTGGGAATTCCCTGGCGGAAAAATAGAAGAAGGCGAAACTCCAGAAGCAGCGCTGAGAAGAGAAATTAAAGAAGAGCTTGACATAGAGCTTGGATCTATATGGCCGCTTGATTGTATTGAATACGATGTGGACGATACCCATATTGTTCTTCATGCATTTGGATGTCATTTTCCCTGCGGAGCAACCATAACGCTGGTGGCGCATTCAGAATATACATGGCTTGAATATGGCGATTTACTCACGCTTGATTGGCTTGTTCCCGATAAACAACTTGCCACATCTGTTGGACTTGCCTGGGGCGAGCTGTTCTATACTTCTCATGGTTGCTAATGAGCACATACGTAGAGTTGAACTAGAGTTAAAACTGTTTTGCGCGGCATGGTAAAACTTGACAACAAAAGTCAAGTTCACGTAAGTCGCAAACCATCACAAAGGAGCACAAATGAGTAAAGCTGACGATCTATTTATATCGATGTGCAAAGACATCATAGAGCATGGAACAACTACTCAAGGAGAAAAAGTCCGTCCGCATTGGGAAGACGGAACAAGCGCTTATACTATTAAAAAATTTGGTGTATGCAATCGCTATGATTTGCGTGAAGAGTTCCCTGCTCTTACACTACGCAGAACCGCACTTAAAAGTGCTATGGACGAGATTCTTTGGATTTATCAAAAAAAGTCAAACAATATTCATGACCTGCATTCGCATATTTGGGATTCATGGGCCGATGAAACTGGATCAATTGGAAAAGCATACGGGTATCAAATTGGCGTTAAGAACCACTATCCCGAAGGTGATATGGATCAAATGGATAAAGTCTTATATGACCTTAAACATAATCCATATTCACGACGTATTATGACGTCAACCTACACCTTTGCTGATTTGTCTCAGATGAATCTCTATCCTTGTGCTTACAGTGCAATTTATAACGTTACGCACGAAGAAGGAAACCCTCAACCAACCCTCAACATGCTTCTCATTCAACGTTCACAAGATATATTGGCGGCAAACAACTGGAATGTATGTCAATATGCAATCCTTCTTATGATGGTTGCACAAGTTAATCATATGCAGGCAGGAGAGCTTGTTCATATGATTTCTGACGCACACATTTATGACCGCCATGTTGACATTGTAAAAGAACTTATTACGCGTCCAACCTATCCCGCTCCCCTGGTGCATCTGAATCCTGATATTCATAACTTTTATGAATTTACAACTGATGATCTCATCGTTGAAAACTATCAACATGGACCTCAAGTTAAAGGTATTCCTATTGCAGTGTAGCGGTTGAGTTACCTCGTAACGTTACAAGCACTCAAAGTGAAATCTAAACCTATCAAAGGAAATGTAATGATTAAAGCAATCGTTTCTGTTACGCAAGACTGGGGTATTGGATATAAAGGCGAACTCCTTGTCCCCAACAAAGCTGACATGCAACACTTTGTACGTATGACCACTGGAGCATGCGTTATTATGGGTTCAACAACATTTGAAACGTTTCCGAAAGGTCCGCTTAAAAATAGACGCAATATCGTCTTAGCACAAACACATTCCTATGAACGCAAAGGTTTTCCAAAAACTACCTGTACAGAGCAAGAAAAATCCGTGCAAAATTACGAGGTATACACATCAACCCAAGAAGCGCTCTCTCACATAAAACCTGATGAGGATGTATGGATTATTGGAGGAGCCTATACCTATCAACAATTTCTTCCCTATTGCACAGAAATTGTAGTCACTAAAAACGACTGCGTATGCCAGGCAGATGCATATTTTCCTAATTTAGACAAGATGGACGACTGGCGCATAACAAGCACCACAGAAGGCGGCATAACTTCTGAAGGTGTGCACTTTTCGTTTGTAACATACCAACATGTATAACTTTCACCTTTAACTTAAGCGTTAGAGTTTAGGCAATTTTCGATAGGCGCGCCTTTTGCGCGCCTTTTTCTTACCCTTTTATCAGCGGCTTGTATGTTCGTAGGTCTTTAAATTTTTCAAATATGCGCGTAAGACACAGCGGCTATTAACTAAACAACCTTCCTGTACAAGTGCAAGCACATGTTCAAGAGTGCACGCTACCCCTTTGCCAGCGCTCATGTTGCAAACTTCCATCACATCGTAGCCATTTATTGCAAGCTCTTTACAAGACAAAGGCACTTTCTGCTGCTTTATACACCAAAGCATATAACGTAGATCTTCAATTCGTATGCATGCATGAGTAGGCACTTTCATAAATGTACGGCAATACAGGCGCGCAAACGTCAACAGATGAAACATCTCAATATAAGGATCTGGACTTTTTTTCAATAAAAGATAGTGTAAATCAGAGATAAGCTCTTTTCGCATTGAGCACCTGCGAACATCATCCATGCAATTTTGTCTGCCACTATTTTCCGTGCCACTATTTTGCGTCTCACTATTGCAACAAATGTATTCCTTTATAAGTTTATGCAATACTACATGCTCTCTAATGATTCGCATACTTTGTGCGCGTGGGACATTGAATCTTTCTAGGCGCTTATAAAAATCTTGTAATACCTGCACAGGTAATGCTTCTGATATGAGAAGCGCCATCGAAATAAAACGTTCATCTTCAGGTATACAGCGAGTAATAGCTGTTTCAGCGTTACCATACTGTGAAAAATCACGGTCACCAAGACACTTATACAGCTCCTTAAATTCTGGTATGCACACGGTAAAAATTTTCTCATGCATTCGCAAACTCCTAAAGAATAAACCTGAAGTTGAGAGTTTAATAATTTCTGAACCAATGCGCTCAGGGGCAATACGCAACAATTCGAGATAATGCCTGTCAAGTGCAGTTTGAATATCTCTATCGAGCACAAAATGTAAGGTAGCTTGAAAACGCAAGGCACGCAGCATGCGTAGAGCGTCTTCTGCAAAACGAACATCGGCTTTGCCAACACAGCGCAATATATGTGCATGTATATCGTCTATTCCACCGTATACGTCCAAAAGCTTGCGCTCGTGATGATAAGCAAGCGCATTACACGTAAAATCACGACGCGCAAGATCTTTTTGGATAGAATCAACAAACACAACAGAATCGGGATGGCGATGATCGCTATATGTTGTTTCGCTTCGATACGTTGTCACTTCAAAAGCATAATGATCCAGTACAACGGTAATAGTTCCATGCTTACAGCCAGTTCTAAAAACACTACATCCACTATCACAGAAGAGTCGCTCACTTTGTTGCCATGGTGCAGAGGTTGCTATGTCAATATCATGAGATGGTTGCCTCATAACCATATCGCGCACCCATCCGCCTACTATCCACGCACTCCAACCATGCGATTCAAGAATGGTAAGAATACGTATTGCCTGATAAGGCACATCCCAATCGAAAGACATCTGTTCCCAAGAAGTGTTGTTATCATTGGTATGTTTTAAAGAAGTGTCCACAAAGATGTTTCCTTTTCAAAAAATAAATACGTAGTTTTACCGTATTGTATAAAGGTTTTGTATAATTTTACATCGTTGGATGTATAACATGATCAATTTATGAAATTCAAATTGTATTGCATTTGAATAAGGAGGCCATATGGCACAAGTAAGTTCACACAATACGCTTTCACCTGCATGGGCAAAACAACAAAATAAACATTTTACCAAACAACGAGCAAATAAAATCGCACGTAATGCTGTTACTTCCATGGATATTATGAGCGCAGCACGCGACATTTCTACCATGAGAACATATACTGACACCTATGGAATAGCAATTCCCAAAGTGGGAGAAATTACCAACCAACGCCACAGCGGCCGTTGTTGGATGTTTGCGTCGTACAATGTGGCACGCCAAGAAACCATGAAGTTCCTTGATGTTGATACCTTTGAATTTAGTCAAGCCTATGGCATGTTCTACGATAAGCTCGAAAAAGCAAACGCCACACTTGAATACATTATCTCAACCCGTGATAAAGATCTTGAAAGTAGAGAAGTTGAATATTTATTAGACGGAGTTGCGGCTGACGGTGGATATTTCTTTTATGCTATGAACCTTATTCGCAAATGGGGCGTTGTCCCTAAAGAAGCTATGCCGGAAACTGCATGTTCTGAAAATTCTGAACAGATGGATAATCAACTTGCACGACTCTTACATAAGGATATTTTTGAGTTGCGCACACAAGCAGAAAAAGGAGCATCTGTAGAAACTCTTCACGCTCTTAAGGATGAAATGCTTAAAGAAGTTTACACGTTCTTGTGTATTTGTCTTGGCAACCCACCCGAAAGCTTTGACCTTCATATTGAAGTTGGTTCCAAATGTAAAGCTGATGCTTCTAAGATTCACACTGTTTTACCAGAACCTCAAGATGATGAAAAAGATGATTCTCAAAAGTCTAAAGCTAAAGCTAAAGCTAAGGGTAAAGCTAAGGATGAGGATGAGGAAAAAGATCATAAAGATCGCGTAACCGTTTTGTATGATACCAACCTCACTCCTCAAGAATTTACCGAGAAATATGTGCCTTTTAAGCCCGATGAGTATATTCAGCTTACCTCAATTCCATCATCCAAATTTGAATATAACAAGGTGTATCACGTTCAATTTGATGATTCTGTTTTAGGCGGATTTGCTGCACGTTTCTTAAATGTCGAACCTGAAGTGCTTGAGCAGGCAGCTATTAGCGCTCTTAAAGACGGACGCCCCGTGTCAATGGCATGTGATGTTTGCCAGCAGTTCCCGCGTTATATTGATGACTTTAAGTATATATTGGCAACAGATACTGTTGACATGAATGGTTTGTTTGGGATCGATTTTGATATGAGCAGACCATCAATGGTAGATACCCATGAAACTGGTTTAACGCACGCTATGACATTCCAGGGAGTTCAACTGGATAAGAAAGGCAAACCACAAGCTTGGAGGATTGAAAACAGCTGGGGTAAAGACGCAGGTAAAGATGGATATCTTATTATGAGCGCCGACTGGTTTAGACTCTATGGCGGAGAAATTGATATCGCAAGAAAGTATCTTTCTTCTCAATTATTGGATATTTGGGATAATGGAGTTGATATAGAAGTTATGCCATGGTCTAACATGGGACGAGCTCTGAATCTGCGTAAAAAATAGGGTTATAGCAAAAATGGTGCTCTAGCTTCTGTAATTGTTCTAGCTGCTCTAACTACTGTAACAGTATAAAATTACGAATTTATACGCGCACGGTTTTCCGTGCGCGTATTTATATCTCGTGAACATATCTATCGGTTATAAAGCCATCAATCTGGCCACAGGAGAGATCTTTAAGTTCCTCTAAACAGCGCTTAGCTCTCTCATCTTGGGCAATAAAACGCACCGTAACCTGTATGGATGTTTCAAAAAGCGTATCCGCGATAGTTCCTTGATAGCGTGCAATACAACTTTGAACACTGCCATATAAAGCATACGAGCATGAGAGCACAAGATTTTCTACTATGCCCATGCTAACTAGTTGCTTATGCATACATGCATCTTCACACGCTTTTTCAATAGCTGTGCTGTAAGCTCGCTTAAGACCACCAGTTCCTAACAAAATACCGCCAAAGTAGCGCACAACTACACCTACGCAAGCATGTAACTCATAATGTTGTAACACAGATAATATGGGGAATCCTGCGGTTTTAGAAGGCTCACCATCATCGCTCACATGCGAGATACCCTCAGGTAAAAGCCAAGCCGAACATACATGACGTGCATGAGGATGTTCGGCTCGTTTTTGTTCTATATATGTTTGTGCTTCAGACTTACATGTGACGCGACTGAGATAAGCTATAAATTTACTTGACTTTTCAGCATAGGTACCAATTGGTTCACAACCAGCTTTTATCGTCTTAAATTCCTGCATAATCCCCTACGATGCCACATAACGCGTAAACATTACTTCTTAAAGCGATCATCACCACCGTGAAGCGCGGCCATAACTTCTTGAACGTACTTCTCGGTATTTTGTTTAGCGTCCTCAAAATCGTACTCCATAAGGTCATCGAAACTAGGATCAAGACCCAAATCAAGCGGAGCCTGAGGCTGCTGACCATCATCAATAACCAAAAATTGATTAGATCCGACCGTTTGAGCAAGGTTTACACACTGCGGTGAAAGTGCAAATTCAACCCAAAGCTTAGCTGCGTCTGGATGCTTGCAACCCTTCATGATGGCCGTAGCGCCAATCTCATATCCCGAACCCGAAGACGGCGTGATGAGGCTAATGTTAGTGTATCCGTTTGAAACAATTTGTTCAATTGCCTGACTTAAGAATCCAATACCAAGAATGCATTCACCCGTACCAACATTTTTAGCAGGACCCGCACCACTCTTTGTGTATACGGCGATGTTTTTATCCAGATCAACAAGATATTGAATTCCCTTGTCATGACCATATTTTTGAATTGCCGTATTGCAAATAAGTTTCGCGGTACCTGCTGTATAGTAGTTAGACGACCATATAAGCCCTTTATACTTGGGGTCAAGTAAGTCAGGCCAGTCTTTAGGAACGTCCAAATTAAGACGTTTTACCTCGTCGGAATTATAGAAAAAGCCCAAGGAACCCTTATAAATTCCATGCCACATATCTTGTGCATCTTTGTAACGCGAAGCCATAAGATGAGAGTCATTACGAGCTTTATACGGCTCGAGCAAGCCTTTTGCAGCTGCAATATTATAAGGATCGGTCGTACCACCAAACCATATATCGCCTGATGGATGCCCATTTTCCTCTTCGATTTTTGCCTGAACCTCGCCCGTTGACATACGTTGGAATTGAGCATCTATACCAAAGAGCTCCTTAAATTTTTCGCAGACAACCGCAAGATACGGCTCGTCACATGAACCATAAACAATAAGCTCTTTGTCTTTCTTTGCAGCATCAATAACATCTTGAGTTGCAATGCGCTCCAAATCACTGGACGAAGCACCGCCGTTTGAGCCTGCGCCTGAACTACAACCACCTAACAAGGCAGACAAAGAAAGAGCAGCTGAAGAAGCTAAAAACGACCTTCTCGAGAGAGTATTCATATCATCCTCAATTCTATTGACAAGGACATTCTCATCACAAACGTTTTGTGACATTACATGCACTATAACGCCAAGATAATTGCCGCCTTGGTAAATATTCGATAAATGGTATAAAATATGCAATGAAAGTAACTTTTACGTAATGGTCGAAAAAATATCCATTGACTTTAGATATAAACTGTTATACATTTCTTGTATCAAATCAGACTCCGTTTTCTCCGCAATGGTTTGTAACAAATGAGTGCCAAGTTTGTTTTGCAGCAGATTTAATTCAACTGTGCAGAGAAAACGTATGCCATGCGAAAAGCGCATAAAACTCCATTCAAACATACCTTATAAGCTGGCTCTAACACATGCGTATACAAGCATAAATCTGCCTAATTTTCAAAGAATTTATAGACATATTGCAGCACAATAACATTGCGCACTCAACAAATCCTCTGTCACTGTTATGCGAAAGGAGTGCGTTTTTTATGCGCCAACGTCCCGTAAAAGGAATAATAGGTAACCATAGAATTTGGTGTGTTTATGCCAAACAACTTTGTCATACCTTGCATTTTATGCTCAATAGATATGCCACGCATGTCCAAGCTTTATATGTACCTCGGTTTTTTATGAATCTACAGCGCCCTAAACAAGCAAAATATCAAACAATACTTCTAACAAGTTTCTTTGCATGCCTGCTGTTTGCAACATTTTCGCAGGCAAAGCCAATTAACTTAGCTGGTGGCGGTACGGTAGAACTTCATTCAGACGGTACAATTACAGGTACATGCTATCAAAAGTTTGACTTGCAAAATTATAAGAATAATCCCTGGTCGCTCGCTGAATTTAATGTTACTATGCCCGATGGTGTAATCATCAAAACGCAATGTATCAACCCAGACAGATTTGTTTCTGCCGATGGATTTTACTCATTCACAGGAGTTCCTGATGCAAGTGGAAAATCCTATGAGATAACAGTTCATTCGGCAGTATCCGCAAAATATGCAGGATATGGAAAAGATGTAAGCACAGGTTATGGTCACGGTAGTATTGGGCAAAACACCTCTACAGCTGGTTGCCATCCAAAATGGTCACCACGTATGACAGGCTGGATTGCAATTCAGAAAGCTAGTTCAAACCCTGATTGTAGCGACCATAATTCCATGTATTCCCTTGAAGGTGCGCAATATGATGTGTATGATACCCAAGGACAGGTTGTAGATACCATTACAACCGATAAAAACGGGTACGGATGTTCACATAAACTTATACTGGGTACCTATAAGGTATGGGAACGAACCGCGCCAAAAGGTTACGCGCTTGATACCCAAGGACATGCTGTAAATGTTTCAGCAGGTGATACTCAAACACTGAATGTAGTAGATACCCCTCAAAATGACCCTGTTC
>NZ_CFRCNA010000028.1:0-13238 GCF_986145555.1 Fannyhessea sp. | reverse complement strand
TATTGGCTTGGAAGTTAAGCAAAAGACTCTTGAGTGGGCTGCTTACTTAAGCGCTTGCCAAAATGGTGATTACCAAATTGGTCGTATGGGCTGGGTTGCTGACTATCCAACGCTTGATAACTTTATTTATCCTTGCTTCTTCTCAACTGCAGAAAACAACATGGGTAAATATAACAATCCTGATGTTGATAAAGCTATTAATGCTGCACGTCTTGAGAAAGACGAAGAGGCTCGTAAGGCTAAATACCGCGAGATCAATGCTCAGGTTGCAGAAGATTGTCCTTTGATTCCTATTTTGTACTACTCACACAATCACGTAGGTTCTTCAAAGATTCAGCAATTCTTCTACAATCCTCAAAGCATTGGTAACTTTGTCGATGCAGAAGTAAAGGCTTAAGTCCTTACAACGTCATACGTATGTAGTACCTTAGCAGGTATGTAGTGCGGGAGCTGGCATCAAAATGGTCTGCTCCCGCTTGCTATATCAAGAATATATGGGATTCATAGATGTAAGCTGGGTACTTTGCGTTGGCATTGCATTCTGAGGTGAATTGTGCAAAAAACGAGTATCTTGTGTTTTCTCTTTTAACATTGTGTTAAAAATTCATTGTATCTTTTCTAATAGGCTATACTTTTAAAGTCTATGTAATTAGCTTTATATGCATTAGGGCGTATATATGAACGGTAGAGGGTTTTCATCGTGCGCCTGCAGCTAATTATTTGTTTGTTGTCAAACTAAACAAGGGGATTCGTACTTATGATCAAGTACATAATGAAGCGTCTTCTTCAGTTTATACCTGTATTTTTAGGTGTAACACTTGTCCTGTTTGTTATGGAAAACGTGGTTCCTGGAGATCCTGTTAAGCTTATGGCGGGAGAGAAGAAACTCGACGCAGTAACAGAGCTTAATTTAAGAGCTACCTTCCATTTTATCGAGACCGATGATAATGGGGCTCCCATATTCGATGAACAAGGCCATACCATAGATACTCCTTTATGGAAACGCTATGCCTTGTTTGTAAGCGGTTTGCTTCAGGGAGATTTGGGCGTTTCTTTCCAGCGGAGCGGACAACCTGTTACACAAATTCTTCTTGCTAAGTATCCGTATACTATTAGCCTTTCCATAGTTGCTATTTGTCTTGAAGCAATTGTGGGAATTGGTGCTGGTATGATTTCGGCAATTAAGCGATATTCGTTTTGGGATATGTTTGTAACGCTTGCAACTTCGGTACTGGTTGCCATGCCTGCATTTTGGCTTGGTATGCTTCTTCAGCTCTTCTTTGGTATTGTCCTTAAAGATCTTACTGATGGATTCTTCTATTTGCCAATCTCTGGTGTAGGTGGTCCAGGCTCAAACTTTGATGACTGGATGTATTATATTCTTCCTGCTGTTACGCTTGCTTCTGTTTCTACTGCATACGTTGCAAGAATTATGCGTTCGCAGCTTTTGGAAGTTCTTAACCAAGATTATATTAGAACTGCTCGTGCAAAAGGACTTTCACGTCGAAACGTTATTTGGCATCATGCACTTAAGAATGCGCTTATTCCTGTCGTTACCTATATCGGTTTGGATTTCGGTGGTATGATGGCAGGAGCTATTCTTACCGAAACCGTTTTTAACTGGCCTGGCGTTGGTTTTGAAACCTATCGTGCTATTACGCAGCGTGACTGGCCTACTGTTTTAGGATCGGTAACCGTAATTGTTGTGGTGGTTATGGTCATCAATCTTCTTGTTGATGTTTCATATGCCTTCCTGGATCCTCGCATTAGATTCAGTTCATCTAAGAGCGAATAAGGGGAGTGTTTATGATGAGTTTAAAAAACATGTTTGATAAGTCAAAAAAATTAAAGCCTATAGGCATTCAAACTCCTGAGGAGCAAAAAGAAAATGCTCCTGAGGAGGGTTCTGATCCTATTGATAAACCAAAAACCAGAACTATGTGGGGCGATGCGTGGGGACGTTTAAGCCGCAACAAGCTTGCCATTGCTTCCATTATTTGGATTATATTTATGATTTTAGTAGCCTTAACTGCCGATCTTTGGGTACCTCAAACACTGGGTAACCCAACCGAGATTGATTCTACGACAATGGCGCAGAGTTCAAGGCTTCCACCATCGCTTGAGCATCCTTTTGGTACCGATACGCTCGGACGTGACGTGTTGTGTCGTGTTATCTATGGTGCGCGTATTTCACTCTCTGTTGGTGTGCTGGCTACTCTTATTTCGACTGTTATTGGTTTGGTCATGGGTTCGTTCTCTGCCTACTATGGTGGTATTTGGGATACGCTTATCATGCGCTTGGCCGATATTTTTCTCGCGTTTCCCTATATTTTGTTTGTAATTGCCATGTTAGCAGTTATAGGGCCTGGTATTCAAAACGTATTTCTTGCTATTGGTATTCTTGGATGGCCTTCGATTGCGCGTGTCTTTAGGTCGGCTATTCTCTCTGTTAAATCAGCCGATTTTGTTGATGCTGCCCGTTCAATGGGAGCATCTGACGCTCGTATTATTATGCGTCATATTTTTCCAAACTCTGTTGCATCTATCGTCGTTTACTCTACGATGAATATCGGTGGTGCAATTCTTACCGAGTCTGCTCTTTCCTATCTTGGTATGGGTGTTATTCCTCCCGATCCTTCCTGGGGAATTATGATTCAAGATGGCCAGATTTATCTTGCAACACAACCTTGGCTTATGATTATGCCGGGTCTTGCAATTCTTACAACAGTTTTGTCCTTCACGCTTTTAGGTGACGGTCTGCGCGATGCGCTTGATGTAAAAATGAAGGATGCATAAGCCATGGGGTCGAAGAAAATGTTTGATGTATCAAAGCTGTTTGCTTTTAGAAAAAAGAAAGATGGTGCGTGGGTAGATCTTAAGAATCAACCTGTACCTGAAGGTGCACACCTTTTGGAAGTTGATAACTTAAAGATGTACTTTCATACCAAAGACGGTATCGTAAAGGCTGTTAATGGCGTTTCGTATACCCTTGACCGTGGAGAAACACTTGGTGTCGTAGGTGAATCTGGTTCTGGTAAATCGGTTACGTCTATGACGATTATGGGTCTTATCGATATGCCTCCAGGAAAAATCGAAGGTGGCGATGTTCGTTATCGTGGTCATTCATTGCTTAAGATGAGTGAGCAAGAGATGGAACACATCCGTGGTAATGACATTGCCATGATTTTCCAAGACCCAATGACATCTTTGAATCCTGTATATACTATTGGTCACCAGCTGAGCGAAGGTTTACGCTTACATAAGGGTTATTCAAAAGAGGATGCACTTAAACGCTCTATTGAACTCTTAAGCTTAGTAGGCATTCCAAATCCTGAGCAGCGCGTTAAAGAGTATCCGCATGAGTTTTCAGGTGGTATGCGTCAGCGTGTTATGATTGCTATGGCTCTTGCTTGTGATCCAGATATTCTTATTGCTGACGAGCCTACAACAGCTTTGGACGTAACCATTCAAGCTCAAATTATTGAGCTTATGCAAAAGATGCAAAAGAAAAACGGTAACGCTATTATCATGATTACGCACGATTTAGGTGTTGTTGCCGACGTTGCCGATAAGATTATGGTTATGTACGCAGGTTCTCCGGTTGAGTTTGGAACAGCTGACGAGATATTCTACAACCCAATGCATCCGTATACCTGGGGTTTAACACGTTCTATTCCAGATGCGGTTATGACCGAGAAAAAGCCATTGACGCCCATCGAAGGAAATCCACCTTCGTTGGTCAATGTTCCTAAAGGATGTGCTTTTGCACCTCGTTGTCCGTATGCAACAGATTTATGCAAACAAAAGCGTCCAGAACTGTTTGTTACCGAAACAGGTCATTATTCACGCTGTCATTATGCAAATGACCCCGAGTTTATTTTGGCGCATACGCCCGAAAACTCAAGAACTAGGAAGGGAGGCCAAAAGTAATGAAAGAGCACATGCAAGGTAGTGACGCTCAAGAAAGCCCAACGCCTTTAACCTTAGCTGATATAGAGTCTAACGTAAGCTCAGAGCGTAAGTTTACTGGTAAGCCTCTTTTACATGTTGAGCATTTGTCAAAATTATTCCCTGTTTCAAGTGGCGCTCTGTTTGGCAAGATGAAAAAACGCTATGTGCACGCGGTAAATGATATTTCGTTTGATATTTATCCAGGTGAGACCTTTGGACTGGTAGGCGAGAGTGGTTGTGGTAAGTCTACAACGGGTCGTTGTATTATGCGTTTAATTCAGCCTTCTTCTGGTGTTGTTGAGTTTGAGGGTAAAGACATCGTTAAGATGAATAAAAAGGAATTAAAGCATATGCGTCGTAATATGCAATATATATTCCAGGATCCTTATGCATCTTTAAACCCTCGTTTGACTATTGGCGAAATTGTTTCTGAGCCTTTGGTGATTCACAACGTTATGCCCGATCGCGAAGAACGTATAGATTATGTTCGTAAACTTTTGGATGTTGTGGGTCTTAATCCTGAGCATATTAACCGTTACCCACATGAGTTTTCAGGTGGTCAACGCCAGCGTGTTGGTATTGCGCGTGCGTTTGCATTAAAGCCAAAGCTTATTATCTGTGACGAGCCTGTTTCTGCTTTGGACGTTTCCATTCAAGCTCAGGTTCTCAATCTGTTGAGTGATCTGCAAAAAGAGTATAAAACTGCCTATCTGTTCATTGCGCACGATTTATCGGTTGTTCAGCACATTTCCGATCGTATTGCCGTTATGTACTTAGGTAACATGATGGAATTTTCAGATTGGAAAAGCTTATATGCCGAGCCTAATCATCCCTATACGCAGTCTTTGTTGAGTGCAGTTCCTATTCCTGATCCAGATATTCAGCACAACCGTAAGCGCATTATTTTGGCAGGAGATCCTCCTTCCCCAATTAATCCGCCTTCGGGTTGTCGTTTTCATACGCGCTGTCCTATTGCAAAAGATATCTGTGCCAAAGAGCCCATGCCTCAGCTGAAAGAAGTTGCACCGGGTCATTTTTGTGCATGCCATTTTGCAGAAACGAACCCTATAAAAGAGGACTCCATTAAGTTGTAAGTTTCTAAAGCGCACGTTTTTTTACGAGACGTGCGCTTTTATTGTATTAGTACGTGTGTTTCTTAGGCGCTCTCCTACGTTTTAGAATCAACTATGTTAGTTTGACAAACTCAAATCCATTCGTTATAGTCGTCTCCTATTACAATTTCGGCGGATAAAGGAGCGCGCATGTATCATACCAATATGATGACATGTTGTTAACGTTACGTTACTGTGGTGCATTTCATAAGAGAAGTATTGTTTGCGGGTACTAGGCATAGATAACATCTAGTTTGTGTTAAATGCTTTTACACTAGAACCCCGCAAATACGTAATCACTTTATTATCTAAAATTACTTTTAAAAATTAAAAACAATTAAATAAAACCAATACGTAAGGGGAAATATTATGTCTACCATCTATAAGTCCATTCAAGAACTCGTAGGTCGCACTCCACTTCTTGAACTCACACACATCGAAAAAGAATACAATCTAGCAGCAAAAATCCTCGTGAAACTTGAATACTTAAACCCAGCAGGCTCTGTAAAAGACCGCATCGCAAAGCAGATGATTGAAGAAGCAGAGGCCGCAGGCATGCTTAAACCAGGCTCTGTAATTGTTGAGCCAACTTCTGGAAACACGGGTATTGGTCTTTCAATGATTGCGCAAACCAAGGGATACAAAAGTATTATTGTGATGCCAGAAAGCATGTCTATTGAACGCCGAAAACTCATGAAAGCTTACGGCTCTGAGCTTGTGCTTACTCCTGCTGCAGATGGCATGAAAGGTGCAATTACAAAGGCGAAGGAAATCGTTGACAGTACTCCAAACGCATGGACTCCAGGACAATTTACCAATCAAGCAAATGTACACGCGCATTACAACACAACTGGTCCAGAAATTTGGCAGGATACTGACGGAAACGTTGATATGCTCATTGCTGGTGTTGGAACTGGAGGCACAATCACGGGTACTGGTACCTATTTAAAGGAGCAAAATCCGCAGCTTGAAATAATTGCAGTAGAACCAGCTGATTCTCCTGTTCTCTCAGGTGGTAAGCCAGGAGCTCACAAGATTCAAGGAATTGGCGCGGGGTTTGTGCCAGAAGTGCTTAATCAAAACATTTACGATCGTATTTCTCAGGTAACCAATGAAGATGCAATCGAAACTGGCAAACTTATATGCAAAAAGGAAGGCATTCTTGTGGGCATTTCTTCTGGAGCTGCAGTTTGGACAGCGATTGAGGAAGCAAAAAGAGAAGAAAACATCGGCAAAGTCATTGTTACGATACTGCCAGATTCAGGAGATCGATACTTGTCTACTGCATTATTTGAAGACTAACTTTATTGAGGAACATTACTATAAAATCGCGAGTTTTGATCAACTAATACATGCAGACACTACATAATAATTGAAACGAGAAAATAAAAAAGAAAATACTGGAGATTAATGTATGAATAAGTATCTTGACCTTACAAATCAACTCAACTCAATTCATGATTCTGACATAAGACAAGCTACATTCATACCTAATTACCGTAATGTTATTGCGCTTATAGATGCAACTTGGGTTGCTTTGTTTCCTGAGTTGCATGTGTGCAATGATGATAGCGCGTTGCTTAATAGCAACAAACATGAAGCACATAACGCAAGAAATAGTTTGCTAAATACTATAACAAACAGTGCAATATATAACATGGAAAGAATTTTGTTGCACGAGCTTACAATCTATACAACTGACAAAGAAAAAATTCATGAAACTTGCAACAGGTATCTGCAGCAACTTCCAAATATTAAAAAACTTCTTCTTACGGATATTAAATCTATGTATGAAGGAGATCCAGCTTGCACAAGCAAAATAGAAGTCGCACTTGCGTACCCTGGTTTTTACGCTTTGCTCATTCATCGTACAGCTCACACACTTTACGAGCTTAACGTGCCGCTCATACCTAGGCTTATGAGCGAATACGCCCATCAAAAAACAGGTATTGATATTCATCCAGGAGCAACAATTGGTCCATATTTTTGCATTGATCACGGAACTGGCATTGTTATAGGCGAAACAACCGTAATAGGAGAACACGTTAAGCTCTACCAAGGTGTCACGCTTGGTGCAAAAAGCTTTTCGTTGGACGAACAGGGAAATCCTGTAAAAGGTGGAAAACGACACCCGAATATTGGTGATAACGTAGTAATTTACGCGAACGCTACCATTTTAGGTGGACAAACTACAATCGGTAGTGGAAGCGTAATTGCGGCAAATGCGTGGATCAACCGCAGTATTCCTGCAAACACAACCTATCACTTTCCTAAGGCCTAATACACGCTTACAATACTAGGGTTGTTTATACAAGTCAGTAGAACACTTGAGGTTACACGAGTTAGTAGCACGTTTTTTATCAATTTATCTAAATTGTTTGATTTAGTAATAAAACGTTTTACATTTTCTCAGTGCAATTTTAGGCTTCTTGGATGTTCTCATAACTTTTGAAGTCAAGCAATGCCTGTGTTTTACTTAGTGTTCGACTTAAGTCTGAAATTAGCGAATCATGAGTATTTTTTAAGTTAGCTGCACAACTTCCAAAATAATTAGTTGTGCTTTTAAATAGATGTTGATTGTGTTATAATTCTCATGAGGTAAAAACTCACGCCCATAATTTTTTGTGATGATTGGAGTATCATGAGAAATAAGAGTTGTTTGTTTTCACTGTTTTTCGCTATTTTGATGTTCTCTTTTCCTTATTACTCGGTTGCATATGGTCAGGATAATCGTTATATATCTACGGAATATAAGAGAATTTTTCAGTCGTATGAGGTTGGCGATATTCTAGCCGACGAAGATTCAGAATTTGTTAAGACTTATCTGATAAAAGATCAATTATTAAATCCTCTATATGACGTTGTGAGCGGAGCTGATAGAACAACTGCCGATGTTAACGAAACTGACTCTCAATTTGGTACGTCTGTTTCGTTAACAGGTACAGTGTGGCATACGGGAACTTTTAACTATAATTTTGGTGGTAGATTGAATGGATATGTGACATCTGGACCCGTACCTAAGAATATGACAATTACAGTTTCTTGTATGGCATGGGGTCTTGAGGGTACTCAATTGGGACTTGCATATAAGGATCAGGTTTCTCATACTGTCTATAATTCTAAGTCAATTTACATGAATAAAAGCAAAAATTATAGTGGAGTAACAGCTGTTCATAGTATCAATACGGCGTTAGATGTAACCACTGCTTCAGGTGAGGGTTTTACCGTTAACGCAAACTAAAGAGGTTGCGATGAACTTTCAAATTCAATGCATTCGTACGTGTGCACAAGATTTTGTAAGAAGCTTTCTGGTATTATGTCTTTTCCTGCCTTTCTTTGTTTACCCAGATCAGATGTATATGTCTATAACTATGCCAACAGGTGGCTCTATAGCAGTGTTTATTTGTCAACTCTGTATGATGGCTGCGGTTATGAGTCTTTGTAATTGTGTGCTAGATTCAACGCTTCATCCTTTTATCCGTTACATTAAGGGTTTCACGCTCGCTCTATTTTTACAGCTTCCTTACGTTGTAATGAGCTATTATGCTATGAGTTTTCTTTTTCATGTTTTTGGTATCCATGCAGATATGATTCATACACTTATAATGTCGGTATTATACCTTGCTCCTGCGCTTTTATGTGTCTTTACGACATATCAGCAACATCTTGAACGAGCTTCTAGGTAAGTTGAAGTAAATGTATGGGGGATAGTTCCATCATGATGAAATTAGGTGTTCTCATAACTTTTGAAGCTAACCAATGTCTGTGTTTTGCTTAGCATTCAACTTAAGGCTGAAATTAAATGTTTTGCATGATTTGTGGTATTGAGCGTTATTTCAAAAAAAAATTGAATTGACACTTGCATTACATAGTCAGAGCATGGTAGTATACATCTCGCGCAACAAGCGTCGGAGTGGCGGAATTGGCAGACGCGCTAGCTTGAGGTGCTAGTGACTGACTAAAAGGTCGTGCGGGTTCAAGTCCCGCCTCCGACACCATTTTTGAATGATAGGACTCGAAAGAGTCCTTTTTTCTTAAAGAGCGTATTTCTATTGCTTATGTTACAAATAACTTGCTTTAATGCACCTCAAAGCAAGTTATGCTTTCATACGTCCTATGGAGGCTCTATGCAAGATGTAGATATATCACATACGCAGGATTCCTATAAGGAGCTTCAAGATAAGCTTAAAACCTCTCAGAAGCGCACTCGAGGGCTGCTTGATATCGTGTTAGATACGCTTGATGCAAAAGATATTGACACACTTTGCTCGCGCGTGCTTAAGCTTCTTACGCAAACTATGGATGCTACGGCAACGCTTTGTTACATTCATACCCATGATGGTTTTTATCTTCGAGGTACTCAGAGCAATACCGATCTTGCAGGTATTCCTCATCACTTTCCCGACAAGGTAGCGTGTAGGCAAGATTGCTTGTGTTTTAACCCACATGAGCTATCAACGCAATGTTTTACGGTTGTACCGCCTGATGAGGCAGCTGTTGAGTCTTTAACACCTAAGCATAATGCTTTACCCACAACAAATGCTTATTCACAAGATACTCCACCTGATGTTGTATTTTTACGTGATGACAAAACGGGGGATATCGCGCGCTTAAAAGCCTGCAATGTCCCACCCTTTAGTTCATTTGTAAGCGTTCCCGTTTGGTATGGCGAGCGCGTGATTGCGCTTTTGCTTGTTGGTTATAGTGCTGTGCATACGTTTGATAAGAGTGATCTTGATTATCTTAATGGGATTGCGCGCTATTTATCGATACAGTTGATTGGCGCGATAACTGCAGCTCAGGCACAGCGTGAAAATCGCCTGATTGCAACTTCAAGCAAGCTTCGCGAGTCTATGTTGCATGCGCAGGAATTGGGCTTATCGCACGTTTGGAAATATGCAAATCTTGCAGCCAAAGCAATTAATGCAAAGTTGGTATTTGTCTGTGATGCAACAAGCTATTGCTCTTTGTATGCCCATAGCGAAAAACACCAGGGTGAACCTACGTTATTTTCTGGTGCTTGTAAGACGTGTAAAACGTCTTTGCCTGCGGCAGAATTTTTTGCGCAAAGTCCTCACTATCCCGCTTTTAGTTTTGATTGCCCGTGTTTCTCGGCTGCGCTTGGTATTCCCAAGCATGTGAGTATAAGCACGTTTTGCGCTCAAGATAGCCTTGGAGCTGTGCTTAAAGACCAAGCTATTGTAGGCACTGGTGCCTTGGTTGATTTTGGGCTTTTGGGTTCAAGCCGTTGCATGTGCATTTTTGTTCGTGACGAAACTAATACGCGCCTTGATTCTGCCGATCTTAACTTTTTATCCCGTTTAGCTCATGATATTCACGATACTACTACCAACGACCAACGTCATGCGCGCGATCAACATATAGCTCAAGCTTTACAAACTGGTATGACCAATGAGTTGCAGCAGGTAGAAGGTATTACCGCTCAGGGAATTTATTCGTCGGCAACACAGACGGCTACCATCGGAGGAGATTTTTACGATCTGATTAGGCTGCCAAAGTGTCGCGCATGCGTTATTATGGGCGACGTTTCGGGAAAAGGTGTTGAAGCGGCAAGTGTGTCGGCTGCGGTTAAAACGGCTTTGCGCGCCTATGCGTGGCAAGGTCTCATGCCTGCGGTGCAAGTGCGATTGCTTAATAGGTTTCTTTTGAGCTTTTCTCGCGTCGAAACTTTTGCAACTTTGTTTATAGGCATTATCGATTTGCAAAAAGGCGTTATTACCTATTGTTCGGCTGGTCATCCTCCTGCAATGCTTATACGAGCTTCTACGGGTACTATTGAGCAACTTAATGTTCAGTCGGGTGCTGTGGGTGCTTTTAGCGAAATGAGCTATACAGATGGCACTACAGAGCTTTTTGAGGGCGATATTCTTGTGCTCTACACTGATGGTACAACTGAGGCTCGCGCGCAGGATGGGAGTTTTTTTGGTGAGGACGGCTTAATGGACGCATTGCTGCGTGAGCGAAGCCAAGGTATTCAAGGACTGCCGCAGCGCTTACTTGATCGTCTGGATGCGTTTACTTCTCAACATCTTGAAGATGATGTGGCAATTGTTGGTCTCAGATTTGACGATGTACATGTAAAAGTGTGTCGCGATTGTTTGCTAGATTAAGTGCCGTCTGTAATAAAAT
Source organism: Fannyhessea sp. (assembly GCF_986145555.1). Taxonomy (NCBI): domain Bacteria; kingdom Bacillati; phylum Actinomycetota; class Coriobacteriia; order Coriobacteriales; family Atopobiaceae; genus Fannyhessea; species Fannyhessea sp. The sequence goes on along the minus strand of NZ_CFRCNA010000028.1, from coordinate 2,025 downwards.
TTGTATACGTGGCTGTTTTTGTATATTGTCAGCATTTAAGGGAATAAAAACCATATGAATGTGATTCCAAACATAGTAGTTATTCCGCTTAAAGGCGATTTAGATGTGACCACGGTAGCATCTGCATCGGCGCTGATAGATTCATTTTTGTATCGCGAATATCCGCGTATGATTTTAAATCTTGCTGACGTATCCTTTATTGATTCGTCGGGTATGGGGCTGTTGTGGAGCACGATGAGGCGTATACGTGCACATCAAGGAATCATTTCTATGATCAATGTGCAGCCTCAGGTGTTGGCAATTTTACGTCGTGCGCGTATGCTTGATTTTATTCCCTTAAGAAATAGCGATGCCTTTTGTCAAAAGGACATGTTTCAACCGCATGCTTTGCCTTTGTGGCAGCGTGTGATTCAAATAGACCCCAAGCATTTATGCGCCACGCGCGGCCGCGTTCAGGAAGAATTGAGCCAGCTTGCGTTTAGCTCGGACGAACTTTTTGACCTTATGCTTGCAATAGGGGAGGCTATGGGCAATGCTGTTGATCATACGGATGGTTCTTGTTCGCTGGTGAGAATTAGTGCATATTCTGATCGTGCGATTGTGGATATAACTGATTGTGGCGAAGGCTATGAGATCACATGTGTGGAAGATCTTCCCAAAGTTGATGAGGGAGCTATGCGTGGTCGCGGCATTCATTTGATGAGCCTTTTGGTGGATGGTTTATCTATAGGTAAACGTTTGGGGCACAGCGGTACACGTGTTCATATTGTGAAGTTCATATCTGCCGCGCGCGCTTAAGTGAAAGTTTATTCGCTGATATTCTTGATTATTACTGCAGGTCAATAAGGGATAATTTGCAATTATAGGTTCTGAGTTTATTTGTGTAGTATCAAAAATTTGCTATCAATTTAAAAATGAGTCTTGCATTCTTGTTCGGTCTTGCGTATATTATCTATTGCGTTCGCGGGCTTAGCGCAGTTGGTAGCGCGCAACCTTGCCAAGGTTGAGGTCGCGGGTTCGAACCCCGTAGCCCGCTCCATTGATTTTAACGACCGATTTTATCGGTCTTTTTTATATCTGATGTATGTGCGTGCATACATCAATCGGCGAGATGGCCAAGTGGTAAGGCAGAGGCCTGCAAAGCCTTTATCCCCGGTTCGAATCCGGGTCTCGCCTCCATCGAATAACCGCAGGTAGAGCGTCCAAACGGCGCTCTTTTTTTATATTAAATCTTATAAAAAACCACACCCAACCTGTCGCTATTACCTACAGGTTGGGTTGTGTGGGTGAATTAGTGCTTTTTTCTATGATAATAATGCATTAAAATATATATTCCACGTTGTAAAATATAACGATGTGTTTTGTCATATGCAGTAAGTAGACGCTGTGAGCAATAATCAGTAAAGCACTCGTAAGCTTGGTTATAGCGCTTTAATTATTGAACTCATACAGCTGACATCAAAGAGCCCAAAGCTCAAGGATAAAAAGCAGAGGGGCAGAAATAAGAAGAGGCGCTTGTATACAATTGCGTTAGCGTCTTGTTTCGATTATAGGGGGTTCATTATGGAACAAGCAATTCATATGATTATCACAAGTGCTATAGGGTATATTATTGCTCATTATATTGTTAAGGCGCTTGATAATATAAGAAAGAAGAAATAATAACGCTAACTAAAGCTTAAAACGCGCAAAAGCTAACCGTAAAATGTACAATATAAAACAGATCGTATCTTTACCGATGATATAGACATTTACCTCTCCTAAAAATAATTCTGAACGATAGGGGAATCATGATTTCTTTTGAGCAAGCCAAGCGAAAAGCACAAGGCAGTGTGAGCAATTTTCACGAATTTGATTTGTGCGTAGAACACGATAATGCTTTCGTTTTTTACAGTGGCAGCGATTGTGAAGATGAAGAGCCTGTTATCGGTGGTTGTACCTCGCCTTTTATTGTTTGGAAAAAGGATGGGTCTATCGATTATAGTTTTGCAGTCGCGATGTTTGATGATACGTTAGGTAATGAAT
>NZ_CFRCNA010000027.1:0-13799 GCF_986145555.1 Fannyhessea sp. | reverse complement strand
TTTCTAATTTTTAAGTGAGTTTAAAGGCGCAGGGAATTGACCTTTTCGATGCGCAAAAACATTTCCTGCAAACGTGTTGAGTTTCATAACAGGAGCTGAACCAAATAATCCACCAAATTCCAGCATGTCGCCCACCTTTTTTCCAAGCGCTGGAATAACACGCACTGCAGTTGTTTTGTTGTTAATAACGCCGATTGCCATTTCATCGGCGATAAGACCAGCAATAGCCTCTGTTGAGGTGTCGCCAGGGACAGCAATCATATCAAGTCCTACCGAACATACGCATGTCATAGCCTCAAGCTTTTCTATGGAGAGCGCACCAGTTTGAGCGGCTTTGATCATGCCCGCATCCTCAGATACGGGAATAAATGCTCCTGATAAGCCGCCAACAAATGAGCTTGCCATAACTCCGCCTTTTTTAACTGCGTCGTTAAGCAGTGCAAGCGCACAGGTTGTTCCCGGCCCTCCGCATTGACCTACGCCAATGGTTTCTAGTATTTGAGCCACCGAATCTCCTGCTTGCGGAGTTGGTGCCAACGATAGATCAACAATTCCTTTAACGGCGCCTAAACGTTTTGCTGCCTCGCGGCTCATAAGCTCGCCAGTTCGTGTAATTTTGAATGCCGTTTGTTTAATTACCTCGGCAACCTCAGAAATTGAAGCCGTTTGAGGTAGTTCTTGGAGCGCCGCATGCATAACTCCAGGCCCCGATACGCCTACGTGGATAACGCAGTCGGCTTCACCGCCGCCGTGTACGGCTCCTGCCATAAAGGGTGAGTCTTCAACCATGTTTGAAAAAACCACCAACTTTGTGGCACCCAAGCATTGATTGTCACGCGTGAGCTCGGCGCAGCGCTTAATAGTTTGTGCCATAAGCCACACAGCGTCCATATTGATTCCCGCGCGCAAAGTTGCTACGTTTACCGAGGAGCATACATGTTTTGTAGCTGCAAGCGCGTCTGGAATACTAGAAATAAGGCGCATGTCTGCTTCGCCAATACCTTTATGAACAAGCGCGGAGAATCCTCCGATAAAATCAACGCCTAACGTTTCGGCAGCTCTATCGAGGCACTGTGCAAGAGGAGTAAGATCTTTGTCCTTGCACGCAGCGGCTACGTAGGCAAGTGGTGTAACCGAAATTCGTCTATTTGCAATAGGGATGCCGTATTCACGCTCAAGATCGCTTGCAACGTCTACCAGGTGCTCTGCTTTAGAAACAATGCGATCGTATATTTTAGTGCACATGCGCGAGATATTTTCATCAGCACAGGCATGTAAAGAAATACCCATGGTTATGGTGCGCAAGTCAAGATTTTGTTGGTGAACCATTGTTTGAGTTTCATATACTTCTTGAGGTGTGATTGCCATGGCGTACATTGCCTCCCATACTATAAGCGTACTATGCTTATGCTTTACTATAACTCACGCGCGCGTTTGTGCACATGGTAGTCATTTCTTGTGCATGATTAGATAAATCCTAGTTGCTTGCATGCAAAATAAATACCATCGTCATCAATATCATGCGTGATGAATTCGCTTTTATCTTTAATACAATCTTGGGCATTTCCCATAGCCACGCTATGTGCGCAGACATCAAAAATACCTATATCGTTGCCACCGTCACCAAAGCAGATAACTTCGTCTGCACTCAAATTAAAATGTTCAAGCATAATGCGTGCGCCTTTGGATTTTCCGCCTTCGCAAGGCATAACATCAATATACTTATCAGCCCAACGCGCATATTTTAAATCGTGCGTTTTGTCAAACATTAGATGCTCTTCGCCTGGATAAAGATAGGCATTCAACTGAAAGACATCGTGTGTAAGTGCGCGTGATACATCGCGAATTTCGTAATGCTGATTGACAAACTGCTCCATATCTATAACACGCTGGCTGCGATCGCTTACGTAATAGCAATCAAGTTCTTGAAATTGGCAAGAATATAAACCCTGTTTAACTTGGGCAACAACAATTTCTATATCATGCTTGCTAATAGGGCATGAATATAAAACCTTGTCTTGTGCGAGGCAATATTGTCCGTTAATGGTAATGGCAGCCTCAAATGGGGTGGTGTCTATAATATCAAGCATGTACGTTGGTCTACCTGTTGCTAAAATTGGCATAATGCCGCGGCGTTTAAGCTCTTTAACAGCGTGAATTGCGGAGGCAGGTTCACTATTGGTTGTGTGGCTAAATAGTGTTCCGTCTACATCAAAAAAAGCTGCTTTAATACCCGAAAGTTTTTTCCAAGGTTTCACGAATTCTCCTTTATCGTAGGTTACCTACGATGTACTTCTACGTCGTGCTTTTTATAGTTTTGATAAGCTCGCGTATAGTGTGTAATAGATTGACATGTAGTTCAATCATACAGAACATCTAATACGTGTGGTAGATATGGGCATATCGTCAAAGTTTGTACATAAGAATAATGTTTGCAATTTCGGTGGTTGGCACAATTGTGACCATCTTGAATATGGTTATTTTGAATATGGTAACTCTGTAAATTTTTTCTGATGTCGCGCGTGCACCTAAGCAAATAACAAGCATTGAACAGGAGCTTCCATATAAACTTTTTTGTCAAGACCCAAAATAAAGAAAAATTCACAAGATATTGGGGAAATTTGCTTGCATTAACACTACAGGTTGTGGCAAGATAGAACACGCACACAAAGCATACCTTATGAGTCTGTGCAAAATTTAATGTACATAAACTTTTATTTTTTGCGTTGAGGAGCAGTCATGAAGATTATTAAGCGCAATGGTTCTGAGGTGGAGTTTAACCTTCACAAAATCATAAACGCTATTTCTGCAGCTAATAAAGAAGTCCCCGAAGACGAACGCTTAACCGAGCGCGAGATTACCTTTGCTTCTCTTAACGTAGAAGATCTATGCAAAAATGCCGGTCATACCGTTACAGTTGAAGAAATTCAGGATATGGTTGAAGACCAAATTATGGCGCTTAACCATTTTAGTGTTGCACGTAAGTACATCATTTATCGTTACTTACAAGCACAAAAGCGTCACCGCAATACAACAGACGACACCATCTTGTCACTTATTGAATCAAATAACGAAGAAGTTAAGCAAGAAAATTCCAACAAGAATCCTTCCGTTGTTTCGGTTCAGCGTGATTACATGGCAGGAGAGGTTTCAAAAGATCTGGCAATGCGTGAGCTGTTGCCACAAGATGTTGTTCAAGCGCATAAAGATGGACTCATCCATTTTCATGATGCTGATTATTATGCTCAGCACATGCACAACTGCGATCTGGTTAATCTTGATGACATGCTTCAAAATGGCACGGTTATTTCGGGAACTATGATCGAAAAACCACATAGCTTTTCTACTGCCTGCAACATTGCAACGCAGATCATAGCTCAAGTTGCATCGTCACAATATGGCGGTCAGTCTATCTCCCTTGCTCATTTAGCACCTTTTATTGAGGTATCTCGTAAAAAAATACGTGGTCAGGTATTAGCCGAGCTTGAACTTATTGGGGCTCAACCCAATGAAGATAAAGTTAACGATTTGGTTGAAAAGCGCCTGCGTGAAGAGGTTTCACGTGGTGTGCAAACTATTCAGTATCAAGTTGTTACGCTTATGACTACCAATGGTCAAGCGCCCTTTATTACCGTATTTATGTATCTTAACGAGGCGCGCAACGAGCAAGAAAAGAAAGACCTGGCGCTGTGTATTGAAGAAATGCTCAAGCAACGCTATCAAGGCGTAAAGAATGAGGCAGGCGTATGGATTACTCCTGCATTCCCTAAGTTGATTTATGTGCTTGAAGACGACAATATCCATGAAGACGATCCGTATTTCTATCTTACAAAATTAGCTGCAAAGTGTTCTGCGCGTCGTTTGGTTCCAGATTACATTTCCGAGAAAAAGATGCGCGAGTATAAGCTTTCTACAGGTGAAAAAGTGGGGCATGGAGATGTGTTTACCTGCATGGGATGTCGTTCATTTTTAACGCCCGATCGTTCCAAAGGTGGCTACAACAACATTGCCAATGCTCAAAACTATGTTGAGGGTAAGCCAAAGTATTATGGACGCTTTAATCAAGGAGTTGTAACTATCAATCTTCCTGACGTTGCGCTTTCTTCGGGCGGCGATATGGACAAGTTCTGGAAGATATTTGACGAGCGTTTGGAGCTTTGCCATCGTGCGCTTCGTTGTCGTCATGACCGTTTGTGTGGAACGCTTTCAGATGCGGCGCCTATCTTGTGGCAATATGGAGCGCTTGCTCGCCTTAAAAAGGGCGAAGTTATAGATAAGCTGCTCTACGATGGATATTCTACTATTTCGCTGGGATATGCTGGTTTGTATGAATGCGTTAAATATATGACCGGGCACAGTCACACCGATAAAGAGGCAACTCCATTTGCACTTGCGGTTATGCAACGCATGGATGATAAGTGCGACGAATGGAAACAAGCAGAAAATATCGACTACTCGCTGTATGGCACGCCACTTGAGTCCACTACATACAAGTTTGCAAAAGCACTTCAGAAGCGATTTGGTATTATTAAGGGCATTACCGATCATGGATATGTTACTAATTCGTACCATGTGAACGTTCGTGAGAAAATTGATGCGTTTACTAAGCTTAAATTTGAAAGCGAATTTCAACGTTTGTCACCAGGAGGAGCAATCTCTTATGTTGAGGTTCCTAACTTGCAAGATAATTTGGAAGCTGTTATTCGTGTAATTCAGTATATTTACGAAAATATTATGTATGCCGAGCTTAATACCAAAAGCGACTATTGCCAAAATTGTGGTTACGATGGGGAAATCCAAATTAAAGAAGATGACGGAAAACTTATTTGGGAATGCCCCAACTGCAAGAATAGGGATCAGACTAAAATGAATGTTGCGCGTCGTACCTGCGGATATATTGGAACACAGTTCTGGAATCAAGGTCGTACCCAAGAGATAAAAGATCGCGTGTTGCACTTATAAACACAAGATGTATCCCTCCTAAGACGCATGAGTGCTGTTGGGAGGGATATTTATATATGTTGGAATGGAGGGTAGACACCCTTCACGCTTTGTCTTAAAGCGTTTTGTCAGTTTGAGCGTGTCTTTGAGTAGGGTGTAAACCTTGCTTTTGAGCGAAGAACATGCTTTGTTTGTATGCGCGCGATGGTGCGCTTTGATTTTGCATGCGGATATGTAACCATGAGATGCAAATGATGCTTTCTACAAGATTTAGGTATGTAGTGAACAGGAACGAATGTGAATTACGCCACCATTAAATATTGCGATGTTGCCAATGGCACTGGCGTAAGAACCGTTTTGTTTGTTTCTGGTTGCCGTCTGCATTGCCCGTTTTGTTTTAATGAGGCAGCGTGGAATTTTCATGCGGGAACTCCATTTACCAAAGACGTTGAAGATACTATTATCGAAAGCTTAAAGCCGGTATACATAGACGGTTTATCGGTTTTGGGAGGAGAACCTACCGAGCCCGAGAATCAAGAGGGTTTGGTAGACTTCATGGAACGCGTTCGCAATTTGTTTCCTAAAAAAAGTATATGGATGTATACCGGTCACACCTGGGATCAGCTTATGCCTGGAGGTTGCCAATATACGCCTTTTACCATGAGAATCCTTAAAACGCTTGATGTTTTAGTTGACGGCCCTTTTATTCAAGCTCAAAAAGATATAACGCTGAGATTTAGGGGTTCAGCCAATCAACGTTTAATAGATGTACCTCAATCTTTAGCGCAAAATCGCGTTATTTTGTGGCACGATGATCCGCTTTTTGACTCGCATACGTGGGATTAGCGCTGTGACGGCGCACTGTAACATTGCGCTGTAATATCGTGCTGTGACGACGTGTTGTTCCGCCGTATTGTGACATTTTAGATGAAACGCACGAATAACACGCATGAAATAAAACGTATAAAATAACACGCATAAAATAACACGCAAAAAATAACGAACACGAAATACCACATTCACTCACTCAAAAAATAAAACCTACCTAAGCACATGTGATTTGGCTGAGGTAGGTTTTTAAAACTCGTTTATGCTGTTGAGTTTATAACTACATCCTTTATATGCGTTTATGCGTCGATGAGCTTGACCACCTTATCAAACACAACATCGGATGCGTCAATGCTTTCTTGCGAGCCAAACACGCATACATTCATGTTTTGGGCATCGTCTACCCATTTTGTTGCAAGGTCGTGTATGTCTTTGCGTGTACAGGTGAGCTGACTTGTGCGAATCATTTCTTGCCAGTTCTTGGGTTTATGACTTAAAATTTCAGAATCTTGGCGGCGTGCTTGAGCGTAGGGTTTAATCGGCGCGTCAAGTGACGCTGTGCACGAAACAATATAGCCTTCAAGCTCACTTTGTGTTGGATTCCATGCGCGCAACCATTCAAAGCTTTTAGCATAGGTTGTAAGTGTTGTGTCAATAGAGGGGTCGCGATATGACCAAAATCGGCTATACCCATAAGCTGTGCGCGTAAATCCGCAGCCGTATGCTCCACTTAACACGCGAACATTATTCCATAAGTAGTCAAGCGACAAAACGCGCGCGCTTATAAGTGAAGCGCCAATTGTTTCTGCGTCAAAATGAACGTCTGCGCAATCGGCGCCCACAAAATTGACGTGTGAGGGAATAATAAACGCCTCGTTTTGTGGATGAAGTGCAGGGATACTCAATACATTTTTAGAGCTGCGCTCCTCGCTTGCATTTGGCGAGCCCTCGCCTACAAATTGCATGCGATGGCTTATAAAACGCTGATAGTCTTCTTTTGATCCGGTAAAGCTCACTTGTACATTGTTTGCGGTAAAAAGCGTTTGCGCAAGTTGTGACAACTTTTCTGCCACGCTTTGTTTTGATGATTCCCAGTTGTCCAAAAGCTCTTTTAAGAACATGTAATGAGAAACGCCTTCAATTTGATCTACTAACGCCGCACTTGGAATGCGCCTAGACGCAAGCCTTTCGGATACACATGCATGACCAGAAGAAATGAAGCTCTGCTCCATGCTTATTTTGCGTTGAGTGAGCAAAGACTTAATCTTATCAAGTTCACTAAATTGTGTGTTCGACCAAATATCGCTTGGCAGTTCAATGAGGTGGTTGATATTCTCACTCAGTGCACTTGCATGCACAACAAAGTAGGGATAAACCTTTGAGAGGTCACTAAAATTATGGTAAATGCTGCAAAACGCTGAACATTCGCCAAGCTCGCGTTCGCAGGCTACGTCAAGTTCGTCGGCACTGTACGTTGAAGTTGAAAGCTTGCCAAGAACTTCTTGTAAAATGCCCACATAACACATGTCGCGGTATGCAATACAGCTTAGGTCAAAATAAGCATACAAATATGCAATTTGATGAGTAGCAATATCATGATATAGATAGGATATATTGTGGTGATGTCCAAGCTGAACAGGTGTTTCTTTGGGCGCCGCGTCAATATCGCTTACGTGGAGTTGCGGCAGCGTTGCCAGCGCATCGGGAGAATCTGGGGTTTCCTGCAGACGTTTAAGCTCCTGCGTATGAGCAATCAGCCGTTCAATTTCTTCATCAGAGCTTGCATCTTTGAGTTTTTGTAATTTCTGTTCTTCAGTAGTATCCGTATCTGCTACTGCAATGAGCTCAACTTCGGCATTATGCGTACTTTTGCATACAATGCTTTCCAAGAGCTTTTCAAAGTAGCCGTGTTCGAGCCCTGCTTTCATCTCGTCAATACCGTGTTGATAGCGCAAATAATCAAGTGCTCCTGCGTCGTTATATAACCAACCGTTAAGAGCTTGAATTGAAATAGCAACGCCGTCGCTATAGTTGTCCCAGTCGCCTTCACGTAGGATAAATTCGGTTTGCGAAAGTGCTGCTTGAATACGAGCCTTATCAAGTCCTGTCTGTGCATATTGCGCGCACTTTGTTTCGATAATCTCGCGAAACTTATGCGCACTTTGAGGGCGTGCTCCTTTGAGTTGGAAAATGAGTTGTGGCTGTAAGCATCCGTCTACCACGGCACAACTTACGTCGCTACCTAATCCTGCGTCTAAAACTGCCTTTTTCAAAGGACTTTCGTTGGTTGAACAAAGTACATCGCTTATGATCGATGCCGCTAGAACGCGGTTTCTGTCTTGATATGTGCCAATCACATAGCCAAGATTGATAACCGCATTGTCAGGCGTTGTTTTCATGGTAAATTGTGTGAGCTTGGGCGTAACACTCTTTTGAAGCTCTAGCTTGTTAGGAGCTTGTTGTGTACGCTCATCTGCGCGCATAAAATGTTCGTTGATTTTTTTAAGCATGGCATCTATGGATAAGTTGCCATACAAAATGGTATAGCTATTATCAAGTTTGTAATGACGTGCATGTGCGTCTAAAAATGCCTCATAGCTTAAATCGGGGATATGGTTAATATCGCCCCCAGACACATATTTATAGCAGGTATCGGGGAATAAGGCCTCGTTGAGCTTGTGATAAGCCATGGTATCGGGGTTGGATAGGCTTCCTCGCATTTCGTTAAGAACAACTCCGTTATACGAAAATGGACTTTGCGGGTCTTGCGCTTCAAGATGCCAACCTTCTTGTTCAAAAATATGAGGCTCGTGATAAATATTGGGGTGCAAAACTGCATCTAAATAAATATCGGTGAGGTTCATGAGGTCTTTTTGGTTGGTACTTGATACTGGATAGATAGTTTTGTCGGGGAACGTCATTGCGTTTAAAAACGTTTGCATGCTGGTTTTAAGCAGATGAACAAAGGGCTCCTTAACACGATATTTTTGTGAGCCGCAAAGTACCGAGTGTTCAAGTATGTGAAATACTCCAGTTGAGTCTGTGGGAGGTGTCTTAAAACCAATGGTAAACGACTTATTATTATCCGCGCATGCGATCCAAAGCGCACGAGCTTTAGAGGGCTTGTGGGTAAATATATATGCGTATCCGTTTAATTCGGAAAGCTCTTGTACGTCTATAACCTCAAAATTATGATGAACTGTTCCAACGGTAAGCTCAGCTATTGGACGAGTAAAATCTTGTACGCTCTGTTGTGCGTTCAAAGGGGCATCTAATTTATTTTGATGGTTAGTAGCGTGGTTGTGTGCATGAACGGTATGCATGTGCACTCCTTATCGAATGTATGTTTTGAAGTTATTGTACAGGATTGCCAAGCATACCGCCGATTATTCGTGAACCTCACATATGAATGTTGTGAAGGTCGATAAAAGTTTGAGTAAGCGGGCAAACACTACGATATGTTTATAAACGTATTTATATAAAAAATCTTGTATAAAATATGCGCTTAGTGATTGGTGACGGCGCGCACATAAGAGGAGGAAGTGTTGAATCGTCAGCGTGTGAATGCTGTATCAGAGCATGTAGAAGAACATCTGTCACATGGTTGGCGCTCTTTGTGTGCGTCTTATTATACAGATACGTTGCAACCCGCGTTTATGCGTTTGAAAGCACAACATCGACTGGCGTATGGTATTGTGCTTACGCTTTTAGGTGGAAGTTTGTGGGGTATGAACGCAACACTTTCTAAAGTTATTATGGATACCTATGCAGTAACTCCGATGTGGCTGGCATGCGTGCGCGAAATTTTTACCGCAATATTGTTTTTAGGCCTTGCCAATAGGCAAACGCCGCGCCAATTACGCGCCGCGCTTCACTCAAAACATGCGCTCATCATGATGGTTGTGATGGCGTTTGATGTGATTTTGCTTTCTCAAGTGTCGTATCTTGAGGCAATTTTTTGGACCAATTCGGCAACTGCTACTATTTTGCAAAACTTAGGCGTGGTTTTAGTTATGCTCTATGTCTGCGTTACCAATAAGCGCCTGCCACGCCGCCGTGAAGCGTGGGGTTTGTGCTTAGCTATTGTTGGAACATATTTTATTTCAACAGGTGGTGACCCAACACAGCTTAAGCTGCCACTTGAAGGTCTTGCGTGGGGTATGGCGTGTGCAACCGCTGCCGCGATTTTGGCAATTCAGCCAATTAAGCTTATGAATCGTTACGGAAATTTTGTCGTGAATGGTCTTGCATTTTTATGCGCAGGTCTTATGCTTGCATGTTATGTGCAGCCGTGGAATTCTATTCCTTATTTTGGGGTAACGGGAACGCTCTATCTTGTTTTTACAGTTGTTTTAGGAACGTTTGGAGCGTACGCGCTCTTTCTTGAAGGTGTTAAGGAAGTTGGCTCGGTTAAAGGCGTTATGCTAGGAACAAGTGAGCCGCTTGCCGCAACAATTTCAGCTGCGTTGGTAATGGGTACGATGTTTTCACCTGGCGAGCTATTTGGCTTTGCGCTTATCATTATCATGGTGTTCTTAACTGCATAGGCTTTTTGATCGTATGCACCAAAAACGCCAAAGAGAAACCGTATAAAACAAGCCTGCTCAAGATTAAGTTGCTCAAAACGCCGCCCATGAGCTGACCAAAGCAGAGATCCTTAGAACAAAAACCACCCCTTTAATTTGAGTTCAGGAACATCAATTAAAGGGGTGGAGTCTGTAATCTGCTGTTATTAGCCGCTATATACGGCTCATTTCTTCGCTGCAACGGCTGTACCAGAAGTCGGGATTAGGTGGGCAGTATTTACGCGCTGCAGAAGGGGTAAGTCCTCCGCCATATCCGCGCGCAAGTCCCGAGACATGTGCTCTAATAGCCGTGTCCCAGTCGCCCCAGCTCGCATCGCCCCAGCCCCAAGCATTATGCGGTCTAAAACAGACCGCGCCTTTGGAGCTTTCGACCGTAGAGATCGCAGGCGACCATCGAGGATCAACGCCGTTATCCCATGCTGCTTCGGCAAAGGTTTGTCCATGTCCCGCAAGAGGAGAACCGCTTAAATATGAATTGATACGGCTTGCCCATTTAGCAACAAATGAATCTCGATCAGTACCCATATTTACCTGTGATAATGGTGAATTTGGTGCGTCTACCGTAGCGGTATTGCCTGATGCTGTTGTAAACGTTGAACCTTCGGCCTGACGTGCTTTTTCTTCGGCTGCTTTTGCGGCAGCCGCTTCTGCTTCTGCACGTGCAGCAGCTGCTTGTTGAGCGCGTGTGCGTGCCTCTATTGCCTTATTCATGGTTGATGATGCATCCGCAACCGCTTGGTCTTTTTCTTGTTTATCTTGTTCAAGTTCTTTTTGAGTGCTTGTAACGTCGTTTACGGTTTCAAGCAATTTACTTATAGCGTCATTATTTTTAGTTTGAATAATATTTAAATATTGCATAAGTGAAATAAAGCTATTAAAATCTGGCGCCGATAAGAGCATCTCAAGTAAAGAAGAGCTCGACCTGCTCATTCTATACATAGTATGAATAGAATGAGCAGCTTGTGCTTTAAGGTTTGGCAGCTCTTGCTGTAATTCTTGTAATTTTTTACTATTTTCTTGAACTTTTTGCTCTGCTTGAGTTGCCTGTTCTTGTGCTTGCTGTAAAGCTTTTGCTGATTGTTCCACCTCTTGTTGCAGTTGATCAACTGTGTTGTCGTCCGTTTGCTCTGCAAATATCATAGAAGAAGATGAGCATACGACACAAACGGCCAACAAGATAGAGGTGAAACCATACCATGCTTTATGCATTGTAATGATCTCCTGTAACTGCAGCACTCAACATACGTGCTGGTTGTTAGTAATCCGTTGTAGACTCGTTCGCCTTATATATTACCTTAAATATGTCACTCTCATCTACTTTCCATGTGAGCATGGACATTATGTGGATGTTTATATATGGATATCTACTTAATAACAAGGGTATCGCATTTGGGATATCTAACTAAAAATGTAGAAATTGAACCCAGAAGTGCATATTTAATTGAAGAAAGTCCGCGTGCGCCACAGATAATTAAATCGGGGGTTACTATATCGAGCATATCTTCCTTAAGCGTTTCACGAATGCGACCTGCGCGAATAAGTACACGTACGCCTTGTATGTCTTTATCTGCTTTGAGATCTTCTACCTGTTTGGCTATTGAAGACTTAAAACCTTCTTCGAGCCCATGCAAAATATCGGCGGGATACGTACTTGCGGTTTCGAGTGCAGACGCGTCTATAACATGACCGATAACTAATTCAGCATGGTAATTACGTGCAAATTCTGCCGCCTTTTGGAGTACGTAATCTTGATGTTCGCATCCATCAAGTGCTACGAAAATGGTCGAGTAGCCAAGCTTTTCTTGATCACTTTGTTGTTGGACAGCCATAACATCCTCCTAAAGTACGCGACCATCATATATAGACATACTGGTCATGAGGTATCTTTATGTGCAAGTTTATATGATTCTAAGCGTTTTTTGTGTCACATTTTTGTTAACGGTAAAAATTGTTCTGTAAAAGTTATGCTATAGCAACAAGCAATTGTTATGCGAGGATAAGGAGTACCATGCCTGCCGTGATTGAGCTTTTAAAAGCATTGCTATTTGGAATTGTCGAAGGTATTACCGAGTGGCTGCCCATCTCCTCAACAGGCCATATGCTTTTGCTCGAAAAATTTGTAGTTCTTGATGTGTCGCCAGCTTTTTGGCATATGTTTTTGGTAGTTATACAGCTTGGCGCCATTTTGGCGGTGTGCGTGTCCTTTTTTAAGGAGCTTAACCCATTTGCTTTTACACTCACCAAAGCGCAGCGTAGTTCCATTTGGACTTTGTGGGCAAAAATTATAGTTGCCTGTATACCCGCGGCGGTTATAGGTATTCCTTTGGACGATTGGATGGACGAGCATCTTAGCAGTCCGTTTGTCATTGCTGCCGCGCTCGTGGTATACGGTGTTGTGTTTTTGTGCCTCAAAGATTCGCAGAGCAATCTTGCTATACACAAGGGTAAACATGCAAAAGCAGTACAGCGCGAACAGCGTGAGCACACGTTTTTAGACAAACGCATTACCACACATGCTATAGATAAGTTAAGCTGGAAACAAACTATTGGAATCGGATGTTTTCAGGTACTCTCTATTATTCCAGGTACTTCGCGTTCTGGTTCTACCATTATTGGAGCGCTGCTTATGGGCTGTTCGCGCAGTGTTGCCGCGCAATTTACGTTTTACTTAGCAGTTCCTGTTATGGTAGGAGCGTCTGGATTGCGCCTGGTAAAGTTTTTCATAAAGGGGAATACCTTCTCAACAATGGAAGCTGCTACGCTTGCAATGGGTTGTTTGGTGGCGTTTTTAGTGTCTATGGCTGTTGTTAAGTTTCTTATGAGTTATATTAAACGCCACGACTTTTCGATTTTTGGGTGGTACCGAATTGTGCTTGGTATTGCCGTTGCTGCGTATTTTTGGCTTATATAATATCGTCAGTCTATATACAAATTATGCATAATTATACCATAAAATATCTTAAATATTGTATCTAAATCCATAATTATTACGTGTTCATGTAGGTCGTGTGAGTTTAACGTTTCAGATTAGGAAATTATGGTTTTGTGTACACGGATACAATATTTGTTGGGTACTATAATTATCCCATACGCCGTAGCCGTTATGAGCGTCTCGCGCGAACGTGCACGTTGGTGTGCATAACGGTGGTATATAAGTATTCGTAACGCTTTGTTGTAGGTTTGGGATACAAACCTATAGATGTAAGCAAAAGGAGGTAGCAATATGGCGTTTTCGTTATTCAACACTTCGGTCACAAGACGACAAGCTCTTCGCTTAGGTTTGGGCGGAGCATGCTGTTTGGTTGGATTATCCCAAGCAGCCTGTACACCACAAGATGTTACCCCCTCACAAGACCAACCAACAGTTAAAGGTATCGATAAAGAAGCATTTGACGCTCTTATTGCACAAGGTCCTGTGGCTTCGCAAGCCGATATTGATAAAAG
>NZ_CFRCNA010000026.1:0-16132 GCF_986145555.1 Fannyhessea sp. | reverse complement strand
CATTTTGGCATGGTTTTGCAAGATGTAAGTCTTATAAATGCAAGCGTATACGAAAATATTGCCTATGGAAGTTCAAACGCTACGCCTGAATATATTCGTTCGGTTGCAATTAAAGTGGGAGCGCATGACTTTATCTCACAGTTGCCACAAGGTTATGACACGCATCTTTCTCAAAACGATACACGACTTTCAAAAGGACAAATTCAGCTCATTTGTATTGCTCGTGCGCTGGTGTTTAATCCCGAGATCTTGCTTTTGGATGAACCTACAAGCTCGCTTGATACACGTAGCGAAGCTCAAGTAACGCAGGCTTTGCAAAAGCTGATGGAGAGTCGCTCTTGTATTGTGGTAGCGCATCGGCTTTCCACAATTAAAGATGCTGACCATATCATTGTTATGGACAAAGGATCTATGGTTGAGCAGGGAACGCATGTCGAGTTACTTGCAAAACACGGCGAGTATGCGCAACTGTTTGCCTCACAGTTTGATAATGCATAGTTTATCGGACGATAAACATAACTCTCTTGGAAGATTGACATAATTTTTAGCGTGGGTGCTTTGTTGTGTACTTGTGAAAAATTGTGGAAGCTGTAAAGTTCAAGATGAATAATTCATAAACGTGTTACTATAAGTAGGCGCAAAACGTAGTTTTGTATATTTCGGGTGGTGGCGCAGTTTGGTAGCGCACTTGACTGGGGGTCAAGGGGTCGCTGGTTCGAATCCAGTCCACCCGACCACGTGATTTCTAACGACCGATGTTTTCGGTCGTTTTTTATTAACCTTTATGAATGCTTAAGTGCCAAGTATGCGTTTAACCTGTTTGACCTGCAATAGTTTTAGGCGCAACATCTCGGGCAGATCATATCGCATTTCGTGTTTCACAAATAGTGCATCTCGTGTTTTACCAATCTTATGCATAATAAATCCCCCGCGTGTTCAAAGCACGTGGGGGGTCCAAATAGATTCTCAAGTATAAGATGCTCTTTACTGCAAAAAGCTACTGGGTATCTGCGTTTGTGCTTGGAGCAAAACCATCTTTTCGATTAAGCATCTGCATAAACTCGTCACCCGTAATTGTTTCTTTAAGTTGTAAATATCTTGCAATTTCATGCAACTTAAATTTATATGCTTCAAGAGTTTTTAGCGCAGTTTCATGAGCTTCACGGATAAGATCTTGAATTTCTTTATCAATTTGTTGTGCTGTTCCTTCAGAACAAGTGAGCTCAGACCCTCCACCTAAGTACTTATTACGAGTTTGACCAAGGGCAACCATGCCAAATTGCGATGACATACCCAGCTGAGTTACCATCGCGCGTGCAATTTTAGTAGCTTTTTCAATGTCGTCCGCTGCACCTGATGACATATGGCCAAATATAAGCTCTTCAGCAGCACGACCACCGCATAATACCGCCAAACGCTGTTTGTATTCTTCTTTGGTTGTTAGGTAGCGCTGATCTTCTTCGGCTTGCATGGTAAAACCAAGCGCTCCTGAGGTACGAGGAATAATCGTAATTTTTGAAACAGGGGAGCGTCCATTTTGAACCGCCGCAACAATGGCGTGTCCTGTTTCGTGATAAGAAACAACTTTGCGTTCGTGTTCAGAAAGCACGGCTGTTTTTTTCTTTTCGCCTGCAACAACTACGTCTACTGATTCTTCGATGTCACTTTGACTTACACGACTGCGACCCATACGAACAGCACGTAAGGCTGCCTCATTTATCATATTGGCGAGATCTGCACCCGAGGTACCTGGTGTTTGTCGAGCAACCTGAGCAAAGTCGATTCCTTGTTCCATCTTAACGTCGCTTGCATGAAGCTTAAGTATTGCT
Organism: Fannyhessea sp.; assembly: GCF_986145555.1. NCBI lineage: Bacteria > Bacillati > Actinomycetota > Coriobacteriia > Coriobacteriales > Atopobiaceae > Fannyhessea > Fannyhessea sp. Next base: position 14,303 of record NZ_CFRCNA010000026.1, on the reverse strand, counting down.
TCACGTCCTGTTAAATCGGGGAGTTCTACAGGAATTCGGCGGTCAAAACGACCAGGACGCAACAAAGCCAAATCAAGTGTTTCGGGACGATTGGTTGCTGCAAGTACCACAATGCCTTTATGGTTATCAAAACCATCCATCTCGGCAAGGAGCTGGTTAAGCGTTTGCTCGCGCTCATCGTTGCTGTTAACGCTTACGCCACGCTTTTTGCCAACGGTATCAAGCTCATCGATAAAGATAATGCAAGGAGCTTTCTCTTTTGCCTGTTTAAAGAGGTCGCGAACTTTTGCCGCACCTCTACCTACAAACATTTCAACAAACTCAGAACCCGATATTTGGAAAAATGGCACTTTAGCTTCCCCTGCAACAGCGCGCGCTAGAAGCGTCTTTCCTGTACCTGGAGGTCCTACAAGCAAAGCTCCCTTGGGGCAACGTGCGCCAATAGCTGCATATTTTTTAGGATTATCCAAAAAGCTTACGATTTCACGCAGCGAATCTTTTGCCTCATCTTGACCGGCAACATCTTTAAAGGTAACGCCAGTCTCTTGACCTTTTACTTCTTTGGCATTTGATTTTCCAAATCCGCCACCAAAAGGTCCAAAACCGCCAAAACCTCCTCCAAAGTTCATAGAAGGATTATCTTCGCCCATCTGCTTTTTAATACGACGATTGATAAGCCAGCCGCCACCAAAAATAATAATAAACGGTGACAAATTGATGAGTAACCAAATCCACATGTCCTTGCTGGTGTCAGGTATTTTGGCCGAAAAATCAACACCTTGGGCTTCCATACGTTTAACCAAGCTCGAATCGTTGGGGAATTGTGTTGTCTCGTATGCTTTTTCACCCGCACCATCACTGGTTGTGAAACGCATAGACTTTGTTCCTGTATCAAGTTGGACTTTCTTTACTTCGCCACGCTCAACTTTTTGCAGAAACTCACTATAGCTTACCTGCTCAACACGGGTATCTCCTAGTGTTGGCATAAGTAGTGAGCGTGCAATAAAAGCAGCTACCAATCCTATAATTAGATACAGAATAAGCTTTTGACGCTTGTTCTTGTTGTTTTGCACCATAAACGTTAACTCCTTTAATAAGGGATCGTTGATGTATATATATGTATTTTAATACTTCTTGTTAGTGTATCGTGACTTGTTGTTTTTTAGTATGTATCACATAGTAAATCCTCTATTTTGTGGGTCTGATGTGCGTTCATACATATTTCATATTGGATATTTGTATCGTACGCATGAGCTATAAAATGAATAAAAAAGAACTAATATCGAATAAAAAAGGAAACATACTTTGCTTATGTTCGCTTTTAAGAATATCGCGAGATAAAAAACTATTTACGATGTATGCACGATAATTTTAGAAAAGTGCAGGTAAATAAATTAATAATGTATAAACGAGCCACTTAGATAAAAACTTATACCGTTAACCGAGACTTCTGCCATAAGATGGTCCATACTTTAATTATTGGATATACTCTCAATAGGTACACATTTTGTGTGCTCTTATTGATGTTGGAGTGCTAAGGTCTCTTTTTATAGCATGGCTTTAGTCTCAAATCGGATCACAGGAGGCATCATGGCTAACGGGCTATACGTCCACAGCGAGATTGGTACTCTTAAAAAGGTTTTGCTTCATCGCCCAGGTGAAGAGCTTCTTAATCTTCCGCCAGATGATTTAGGACGCCTTTTATTTGACGATGTACCATTTCTCGATGTTGCTCAAGCAGAACACGATCGTTTTGCCGAAATTTTACGCGAGCAGGGTGTAGAAGTTTTGTATCTTGAGAAACTGGTTGCTGAGGCTCTTGATGCAGCCGGTTCGCGAGAGGAATTTACCAATCAATGGCTTGATGAATCAGGCCTTCATGGAACTCATACGCGTGCTGCCGTTAAAGAATTTATGGATTCAATTAAAGATACGCAAACATTTGTAGAAAAATGTATAGCAGGAATCCGCAAGAATGAGATTGATTTACCTGACCGTTCCAATAATCTTTTGGTAGACATGGTTAATATGAACCAAGGTTCCGACTCCGATTTGTTAATTGACCCTATGCCTAATACATACTTTACACGTGACCCGTTTGCCATTGTTGGCAAAGGTGTTAACCTCAATCGTATGTTCTCGGTTACACGCAATCGCGAAACACTCTTTGGTAAATATATTTTCCGTGACCATCCCGATTATAACGATGCTCCTTTATGGTATCGTCGTGATGCAGCTTATCATACAGAAGGTGGAGACGTACTCAACCTCAATGCGCATACCGTTGCCATTGGTATTTCACAACGCACCCAAGCTTCTGCTATTGACTGCTTAGCACAGCATATGTTCTGGGATAAGTCCGACGAGTGCGAAATCGATACGATCTATGCGTTTAATATTCCAGTCTCTCGTGCGTTCATGCATCTTGACACAGTCTTTACGCAAATTGATGTTGATAAGTTCACTATTCATCCTGGTATTTTGGGTACTTTGCAGGTATTTAAGCTGACTGCAGGTTCGGTACCTGGAGAAGTAAAGATTGAAGAAATGAACGACACGCTTGAGCACATCTTAAGCAAAGCTTTGGGTCTTGATCATGTTACGCTGATTCAATGTGGTAATGGTGATCCTGTTGCCGCCGCTCGTGAACAGTGGAATGATGGTTCCAACACGCTCACCGTTGCACCTGGTAAGATTTGCGTTTACCAGCGCAACACGGTAACAAATGACGCGCTGTATAAAGCAGGCCTTGAGCTTTTGGTTGTTCCATCAGCTGAGCTTTCTCGTGGTCGCGGAGGCCCACGTTGTATGAGCATGCCGTTTGTTCGTGAAGATTTGTAACAGATTATAAACCGGAAGTTAAACACTTCCGGTTTTATATGACTGCCCTTTAGAAAGGAAAACACATGGGTGTTAATTTAAGTGGTAGAAGTTTTCTGAAATTGCTCGATTTCTCAACCGAGGAAATTAAATACCTCATCGATTTAAGCGCAGAATTCAAACGCATGAAGATGGCAGGTGTTCCGCACCGTTATCTTGAAGGTAAAAACATTGTGCTTCTTTTTGAGAAAACTTCAACTCGTACGCGCTGCTCCTTTGAGGTAGGCGGTATGGACTTAGGTATGGGCGTTACCTACCTTGAGCCAGGATCTTCGCAGATGGGTAAAAAAGAGTCTATTGAAGACACTGCGCGCGTTTTAGGCCGTATGTACGATGGTATTGAGTACCGTGGTTTTGAGCAGGAAAAGGTTGAGTGTTTAGCAAAAAATGCTGGCGTTCCTGTTTGGAATGGACTTACTACTGAGTTCCACCCAACTCAAATGATTGCCGATATGCTTACCATCCAAGAGAACTTTGGTCGCTTAAAAGGCCTTAACTTTACCTTTATGGGCGATGCTGGTAACAATGTAGGCAATTCGCTTATGGTTGCTTGTGCAAAGCTTGGTCTTAACTTTACTGCTTGCGGTCCGCGCGAACAAATGCCACATCCTGAGCTTGTAGAAACCTGCAAAAAGCTGGCTGCTGAACATGGTTCAACCATTACGCTTACCGAAGACGTTCACGAAGGAACCAAAAATGCCGATGTTATCTACACCGACATTTGGGTATCTATGGGCGAGCCTGATAACATTTGGGCAGAGCGCATTAAACTTTTGGAGCCTTATCGTGTTACCAAAGAAGTTATGGCTAACGCACATGACGATGTAATCTTTATGCACTGTCTTCCTTCTTTCCACGACACAAACACCACCATTGGTAAAGATATTGCCGAGAAATTTGGCGTTACCGAGATGGAAGTTGCCGACGAGGTCTTTGAGTCTAAACAGTCTAAGGTATTCGACGAAGCAGAAAATCGTATGCACACCATTAAGGCTGTTATGTATGCAACGCTTAAATAGAAGGTTTAATTTTTAAGCTGTTTGCTCCTTATAAGATTTTGCGTGAAAGTTAGCACGTATAGTTAGTATTCACCTGCATCTTAGGTTGCACCTAAGATGCAGGTTTTTTATAACCAAACATATACGCAGAATAGTGCGTTGTATTTATTATTCATGTATACAGTCCTTAATACGTATTTTTTCTAATTTATGAATAAAATAATAACTATATTGCATAAAAATGCTGGCTTATACGTAAGAATCTAAAAGGCATCTTTTATATAGAATCCTATAAATAAAAAAATCTGTCGTATTGATATTTAATAAAACACAAGGTAATACAAGAATTTATGTTGCTTGTTGCTGCGCGTGCGTATCTGTAGCATTCCAGACTGGTTCATAAAGCTCTAAATAATGATATTCAATACCGTTAACGCTTTAATGCATAACGTTAACCGAATTACATGATTGACTCTATCAAAATTTCTTCATATGTTCTACAATATTCTTACAAAGAGCCCGACATGCAGAGTTTGAGCATGTTGATGGCGAAACATGTAATGTATGTTTGTGGTGAAAGGAGTTGCGAAATGAGTTCTACAACTACGCAACCGAAGAAAAAGAGAGAGATGCTTACGTCCTTCTCCATTATCTTCATCCTCCTCATCCTTGTAGCGCTGATATCGGTAGCAATAGCTCCCTTTGTTCCTGGTATTACAGCTGTTACGGTGGGTGATTTCTTCATGAGCCCTGTTAAGGGTTTTGGAGATGCGCTTGGTGTGTGTTTATTTGTTTTGGTTATTGGTGGCTTTTTAGGCATCGTTAACAAAACAGATGCTCTTAACACTGGTATTTCCGTACTGGTCAAGAACATGAAAGGTAATGAGCTTAAACTCATTCCAATTCTTATGGCATTGTTTGCCCTTGGCGGATCTACTTATGGCATGTGCGAAGAAACAGTTGGATTCTATGCTCTTCTTTCTGCAACTATGATGGCTGCAGGCTATGATTCACTTACAGGTGCTATGATCGTGCTTCTTGGTGCTGGTGTTGGTTGCTTGGGCTCAACTGTTAACCCATTTTGTACTGGTGTTGCAGCGTCAGCTTTAGTAGACAAAGGCATTACAGTAGACCAAGGCGTTATTATTGGTCTTGGTGCTGTTTTACTTGTTGTCTCCTATGTTATTGCTGTCTTCTTTACGATGCAGTATGCAAAAAGCGTTAAAGCAGATCCAAGTCGCACCTTGATGAGTCTTGACGAGGTTAAGGCTGCCGATGAAGTATACAGAACTGAAGAAGAGGAAACTAATAAAGATGTTGCACTGACCACAAGACAAAGAATTTCTTTGTGGATATTTGCTATTACCTTTGTTATCATGATCATCTCTTTCATTCCTTGGACAAAGCTTGGCGTTAACTTCTTTGAATGTGATGCAGCTTCTCACGATGAAGTAACACAAGTGGCTCCTGCAGACCTTACTAAGACTTTTAAAGAAAAAGAGCTTGGTGAACTTAAAATCGAAGGCAATGCAAACTTTAGTGTTAAAAAAGAAGTAGTTGATAATGCTGGTTGGTCTTCCTTGCTAACTGGTGTCCCACTGGGGCAATGGTACTTCCCTGAATCAACTACGTGGTTCCTTCTTATGGCCATTGTTATTGGTGTTGTTGGCGGTTTATCCGAGCACGAAATCGTAGATTCCTTCATGCGCGGATCTGGTGAGATCATAAGCGTTGCTATGATTATTGCAGTTTCTCGTGCTGTTTCTGTACTTATGAGCTCAACTGGTTTGGCAGACTGGATTCTTAATTCGTCATCCGAGGCACTTTCTGGTACGTCAGGTGTTATCTTCTCGGTAGGTGCATATTTCCTGTACTTTGTACTGTCATTCCTTATTCCATCAACTTCTGGTATGGCAACAGTTTCTATGCCGATTATGGGACCTCTTGCCCAAAACCTTGGCTTTAACCCTGCGGTTATGGTTATGATCTTTGCGTCCGCTTCTGGTGTTGTAAATCTGTTTACTCCAACCAACGGTGCAATTATGGGTGGTTTGGCACTCTCCCGTATTGAGTATGGAACTTGGCTTAAGTTTGTAGTACGAGTTGTTGTAGCTATTGTTATTAGCAACTTGATTATCTTAAGTGTTGCATTAATGGTATTGCGTTAATGGTTGTGTAGATTCTTAAACCGTTTACCATACTTGTTTGTATTAAGGTTTGATATGCCCGTCTCGTTTGAGGCGGGTATTTTTTAAGAAATGCTAAACTAGATAGCTTGAGTTTTTGATATTGAAATGAAATTGCTATTTTTTACAAAAAAATCTTGAAATCACCATACCTAATAAGATATTCTGTTTAATGCATATGTTGTTTCGTGCATACATGCGTGTGCGTAGCAGCTGTGCACTTATATCTGTTGGCCCCCGAGAGCATGTACGTTTGCATTTGTTTGTAAACAAGCTTTACCACGCCTTGTGATTAAAGCACCAACCATGTACCGGGGCCCCGTATTTGAAAGGGGTCCACCTTTGAGTGAGATTCAAAACTCGTCTATTTTCTCATTAGATGATGTTTCCGATGATGAGCTTAATAGCCTTATCGATGGAACCATCACCGATTTTGATGAGGGAGACCTGGTAACAGGTACCGTTGTTAAAATTGAGCACGATGAGGTATTGTTGGACATCGGCTTTAAGTCCGAAGGCGTAATTCCAGCCCGTGAGTTGTCTATTCGTAAAGATGCAAGCCCAGAAGAGCTTGTACATATGGGTGACACCATCGAGGCTTTGGTTCTTCAAAAAGAAGACAAAGAAGGTCGTCTTATTCTTTCTAAGAAACGTGCCGAGTACGAGCGTGCTTGGAATGCTGTTGAAGAGAAATTTAAAGCTGGCGTTAATGTTGAAGGTGAAGTTATCGAGGTTGTTAAGGGCGGTCTTATCCTTGATATCGGTCTTCGCGGATTCTTGCCTGCTTCTCTTGTAGACCTTCGTCGTGTTAAAGATCTGAGCGCTTACATGGGAACTCGCATTGAGGCTCGTGTTATCGAGATGGATCGCAACCGTAATAACGTTGTTCTTTCTCGTCGTGTTGTATTGGAAGCTGCTCGTAAAGCCGAGCGTTCTGAGATCCTCACTAAGCTTAAACCTGGTATGAAACTTAAAGGTACCGTTTCTTCTATTGTTGAATTTGGTGCATTTGTAGACCTTGGCGGTATCGACGGTCTTATCCACATCTCAGAGCTGTCTTGGAACCACGTTAACCACCCAGCAGAGGTTGTAAAAGTTGGTCAAGAAGTAGAAGTTCAGGTTTTGGATATCGACCTTAACCGTGAGCGCATTTCTTTGGGTCTTAAGCAAACCACCGAGGATCCATGGCGTGTTCTTGTTAAGAAGTACCCAATTGGCGCAATCGTTGAAGGTACCGTAACTAAACTTGTTACCTTTGGTGCATTTGTAGACCTTGGTAATGGGGTAGAGGGCTTGGTTCACATTTCAGAGATGGCAAAGGCTCATGTAGATGCTCCTGCTCAGGTTTGCAAAGTTGGCGATGTTGTACAAGTTAAGGTTATGGAAATTGACCTTGAACGTCGTCGCATTTCTCTGTCTATTAAGGCAGCTGCAGAAACCCTTGGTACAGACCAAGACGAAGAAGCAAACGATGCTGCACCTGCTGATGAAGCACCAGTAGAAGAGGCTGAGTCACAAGCTTCCACCGAAGCTTAGATACTAAGCTAGTTATTCACTGCTTGCTACGTAGCAAGATTTGAATGTTTGAAAAGAGGCTGTTTTTCAGCCTCTTTTTTGTATAGAGGTTGTCTTATTGGCATCTTGGCTGTTAATCGCCTTATCTATTACTCATATAGATGTCTAGCAAGCAAGAAAATATAAGTGAGTTCGTATAAGATTTGTGCTAAATAAAAAACTTTTAATTTTTGTTTCCAAATGATAACAAAACGTTGTAAACTACATGTTGTGAAGACGTTCACATGAACTTTTCAACCGTTTACAAAATTGTATATCAATTCATATTCAACTTGGTTAAAAATTCATTGTTTATGTCTTAAGAGTGCTTTGCCACTTTTTAGCTACATGTTTAGCTACACTATATATGTTTTATTTAGTTGTGTATTAATGCAAAAGGTTCGTGAAGGAAGATAGGCTTCCTGCAAACCTTGCGAAAGGAGAAAGCATGGCAGTTAAGGTTGCTATCAACGGCTTTGGTCGTATTGGTCGTTTGGCCTTCCGTCAAATGTTCGGTCACGAAGGTTCAGAAATCGTTGCAATTAACGATTTAACCGATCCAAAGATGCTCGCTAACCTCCTCAAGTATGACTCTTCACAAGGCAACTACGCACGTAATCACTCTGTTGTTGCTGGTGAAGACTCTATTACTGTCGATGGTAAAACCATTAAGATTTACAAAGAAGCAGATGCTCACAATCTTCCTTGGGGCGAGCTTAATGTAGACGTTGTACTTGAGTGCACTGGTTTTTACACTTCAAAGGCTAAGGCTCAAGCTCACATTGATGCAGGTGCTAAGAAGGTTGTTATTTCTGCTCCTGCAGGTAAAGATCTTCCTACCATTGTTTACAATGTAAACCACGAAATTCTTACCAAGGACGACAACATCATTTCTGCTGCTTCCTGCACCACTAACTGCCTTGCTCCTATGGCTAAAGCTCTTAACGACTTTGCTCCTATCCAAAGCGGTATCATGAGCACCATTCACGCATTTACTGGTGACCAAATGGTTTTGGATGGTCCTCACCGTAAAGGCGATCTCCGTCGTGCTCGTGCAGCAGCTATCAACATTGTTCCTAACTCAACTGGTGCTGCTAAGGCAATTGGTTTGGTAATTCCTGAACTCAACGGTAAACTCATTGGTTCTGCTCAGCGTGTTCCTGTACCAACTGGTTCAACCACACTTCTCTTTGCAGTAGTTAAGAGCGACAAAGAGATCACTGTTGACTCTATCAACGCTGCTATGAAGGCTGCAAGCGATCCTGAGACCTTTGGTTACAACGAAGATCCTATCGTTTCTTCCGACATTATCGGTATGACTTATGGTTCTTTGTTTGATGCAACTCAGACCATGGTTCAAGATCTTGGCAATGGTCTTTATCAGGTAGAGGTTGTTTCTTGGTACGACAACGAGAACTCTTACACTTCACAAATGGTACGTACTATTAAGTACTTCGAGAAATTTGTTGCTTAATTAGCTTTACTAGTTTGCAAAGCCACAAGGCGCGGTAGCAGCTAAACATAGCCGCGACCGTGCCTTTTTATTGAAATTGTGTATTCCATACACACAAGGCGCATATTCGTGTATCAACAGTGCGTCTAAAAGTTAAAAGGAGTCTTACTATGGCCTTTACAAAAAAGACCGTTCGCGACATAGACGTTAATGGCAAACGCGTTCTTATGCGTGTCGACTTTAACGTACCGGTAAAAGACGGTGTCGTAGGCGATATTACCCGTATTCAAAAAGCTATTCCTACTATTAAGTACCTTAAAGAACATGGTGCAGGTATTGTACTTATGAGCCACTTGGGTCGCCCTTCGGGTACTGGTTACGAAGAAGCTCTTTCTTTGGCTCCTGTTGCTAAAAAACTTGAGGAATTGAGCGGCTATAAAGTATCTTTTGTTGCTGATACCTATGGCGAAGAGGCAAAAGCTGCTGTTGAAGCAGTAAAACCAGGCGACATTTTATTGCTTGAGAACGTTCGCTTCTTAAAGGCCGAAAAGAAAAATGACCCCGAAGTTGCAAAGAAGCTTGCGTCATATGGTGACATTTTTGTACTCGATGCCTTTGGTACCGCTCACCGTGCACAAGGTTCTGTCGTAGGACCTGCTGCATATATTCCTGCTGTTGCAGGCTTTTTGCTCGAAAAAGAAGTCGATACGCTTACTTCTATTTTCTCTGAGCCTAAGCGTCCGTTTGTCGCTATTGTTGGTGGTTCTAAAGTTTCTAGCAAAATTGGCGTTCTTGACCACTTAATTGATTCGTGTGACACGCTTATTATCGGCGGCGGTATGGCTTACACATTCTTCCTTGCCCAAGGATACCAAGTTGGTACGTCGCTTCAAGAGCCCGATTGGGTTGAACGTGCAGGTGAAATGCTCAAGAAAGCACAGGAAAAAGGCGTTAAGATTTTGCTTCCTGTTGACAACATTGTGACCGATCACTTTGGTGAAGACGCTGTTGGAGAAGCCGTTGCTTCTAACGCAATTCCTAGTGACCGTATGGGCATGGATATTGGTCCTAAAACCGAGAAACTCTATGCAGATGCTGTTTCTGGTGCTGCTACCGTATTTTGGAATGGTCCTATGGGCGTATTCGAAATGGATCAATTTGCACACGGTACCGAAGTTGTTGCAAAAGCTATTGCAGATTCTTCTTGCACCTCAATTATTGGCGGTGGAGACTCTGTTGCGGCTATCAATAAGTTTGGCCTTGCAGATAAGATGAGCTGGATCTCTACTGGTGGTGGAGCATCTATGGAGCTTGTTGAAGGCAAGGCACTTCCAGGAGTGGAGGCGCTTTTAGATGCGTAATGTAATGATCGCAGGCAACTGGAAAATGAATAAAAATGTCAACGAAGCTACAGAACTTGCTTCTGGCTTGGTTGATGAATTGCAAGATGGAACTGGTTCGGTTGATGTTGTTGTTTGCCCTCCAACTGTTGACCTTAAAAGTGTTGCCGATGTTCTTAAACAAAGCTCGGCTCAAATTGCTCTTGGTGCTCAAAATGTATATTGGGAAGAATCAGGCGCATATACTGGAGAAACTGCTCCTTCTATGCTTACAAGTGTTGGAGCAACCTACTGCATTATTGGACACTCCGAGCGTCGTGGCTATTTTGGAGAAACCGATGAGGATATAAACAAGAAGGCTCAAGCTTTGCTTGCTCATCATATTGTTCCAATTTCTTGCTGCGGTGAAAGCCTTGAGGTTCGTGAAGCTGGTAAGCATGTTGAGTTTGTTGTTGAGCAAATTAAAGCAGACACCAAAGGTTTAAAGCTTACTGATCCATCACAATATGTAGTTGCATATGAGCCAATTTGGGCTATTGGTACAGGCAAAACTGCTACTGCTGCCGATGCACAAGAGGTTTGCTCGGCTATTCGTTCTACCCTTAAAGAGATCTTTGGCGAAGAGCTTGCTTGCGGCATTCGCATTCTTTATGGCGGATCTGCAAAGCCTGAAAATATCAAGGGCTTCCTTCAAGAGCCTGATGTCGATGGTGCATTAGTTGGTGGCGCTTCTCTTAAGGCCGATTCTTTTGCCGCTATGGTTAAAGCTGCAAAATAGTATGTAAACAAGATGCTTTTATGCATGTTTGTGTAGAAGCACTGTTTTAATACGTTTTAAGAAGCAGGTATCAGGAGATATCTGCTTCTTTTTTTGAGTTGTTTGTTATTGTCTATTTTTAACTTAACCGATAGTCTTTTTCAACTTTGGTGCTCATCTTTTCTACCAATTTTGTCTAGCTTTCGTTTACATCTTAAGTTTGTGATATCATACATGTGTTTTATTGTGTGTTCGCGTAGCACATGCGCACGATGTGTGTTTGCTATCTGCGATGAAAAGGAGTACTCGTGAGTCCACTTAATTTTGCGCTTCTGGTTGTGCTTGCACTTTCTGGTTTCTTTACCGTTATTCTTATTTTAATGCACTCAGGAAAAGGAACAGGCGTTTCCGACATGATTGCTTCTTCGATGTATAACTCAACTGCTGGTTCGGGCGTTTGGGAGAAAAACCTTGACCGTCTTACCATTATCATGGCGCTTATTTTTGGCTTATGCATTTGTGTCATGGCTTTAACATTTCCTTTGGGTGTCATTTAAGGCTACGTTTTTTTGGAAATATAATTTACAAATTTATGAATACGCACGAGCAATCGTGCGTTTTTGTTTATGTCGTACTAAGGTTTTCTCAAAGGAATATTTACGTAGCTTTAGGTATTGTTAGTTCCTTTTAAACTAACTCTTTTCCAGAGGAACTCTTTTTCAAACGAGCTCGTTCTCAAACGATTTTCCGCATATCTTCGCCTGTGATAATCTGCTTACCTTCTCGGATTTTTTGCATGCTTCGTTTTTTAATACGCGTGTCAAGATGCGTATTAGTTGCTAGATAGTTAGTTATAGAGCCGGGATCCTTCTTATAAAGCGTTTGTATATACCACGCCGCGCCCATTTGCACGTAATAGGGCATATCGTGGGGTAAGTGTGCAATGATATCTAAGCTAGCCAACTTTTCATGTTGCGCCAGCTTAGAGCAGCCAACAAGTTTTATAAGCAAAACAAGAGCAATACGCTTACCCCATGGATTATCTTTTTGCAGCCACTCTAGTGCTTGTTTTGCATAATTCAAAGAGTTTATCTTAAGCATTTTTGGCGCAGTGCAATCTGTTACCATCCAGTTAGTGCAAAAGGGGATAAACGTCTCCATTTCGTCTGTCCACGTTTCAAAATGTGTTTCATTATTCAGCATAATCATATGCAGCATATTCATTTCAAGATAAGGATGCGGAAGTGCCTGTAAAAATTCACCGCGGAGTTTCTTGTTTACCTTATTTGCATATGTACGTAAAAGGGGAGTGCGTATTCCTAAAATGGTCTGTGGGTCAGTATGAGGCACAAGCTTTGCGTTAAAACGTGCAAGACGTTCAGACTGATAAGGACGTAAATCATGCAAAATCTTTGCATGTACATCTTGTAATAAGCCATCTTTTTGCATGTAAATCTCCATGGTTGTAGCTGCTTTAATCGATAGTAGTATAAATGATCTCTGCAAATAATGAGTATAGCCGCATCTATAGTGCCAAGATACAAGAATATGCTGATATTTAGGCAAAACATGCATTGCGATGCAGCGCATAAGAGAAAAATACTTACAAATCAAAAAAACAAATGATACGTCACTATGTCTATTGGAAAAATTAGCCTCAAGTATTTCATAATTGTTAACATTTATAGAAAGAGTTTGCATACGTATGCATAACGGGGCAAAATAATACGCAAGGAAAGTTCGTTATCCCGTTCGTGTATTCAAGCGTGCGTATAACGTTTGGACTATGAGTATTGGAGGCATCATGGCGAATGAGAAGCTTATGATGGGGCGTCGTAGCTTCATTGGCGGCAGTATCGCTGCAGCTGCATTAACTGCGCTTGCAGGATGCGGAAAAAAAGGTGGATCTGCTTCAGGTGATAAAAGTGGAGGAAATAAGGGTGGTACTCTTAAATTCTACATTAATGAGCCTGTTGCAATTGACCCGTATAACACTCAAGAATCAGAAGGTAGCCAAGTTGAGCACAACTTGTTCGATCCTTTAACTACATTTGACTGGAAAACTCACAAGGTTGTTCCTTTAGCTGCAGAGTCTTGGGATATATCTGATGATGGTTTAACCTATACCTTCCATCTTGTTCAAGGTGCAACATTCCACAACGGTGATAAAGTTGATTCACAATCATTTAAACGTGGTTGGGAGCGTATTGCATCTCCTAAGATGAAAACTCCTTCTCAAATCTCATTCCACCTTTCACCAATTGCTGGTTATGAAGAATTCCACAGTGGAAAAGCAGATTCTATTTCTGGTCTTTCTTGCCCAGATGAGAATACCTTTGAAGTTAAGCTTACTGCTCCTATGTACGACTTCCCCTATGTAGCAGCATGTATTGCGTTGGTTCCTGTTCCTCAGGCAGCTGTTGACTCACCTGATGACTTCTTGCTTGCTCCTATTGGTAATGGTCCTTACCAGATGGATGGTAAATGGGAAAGCGGTCAAAAGATCGTTCTTAAGCGTTATGACAACTATTATGGTTCCAAGAAGGCTAATCTTGATTCCATCGTATTCTCGATTCAAAAAGACCCCAACACTGCTTATCGTGAGTTTGAAGCAGGCAACATGGACTTTTGTGCTGTTCCTACAGGACGTCTTAAAGAGAATATCGACAAATATGGTCAATCTGCAGATGGTGACACAGTAACTCCTGATAAGCAAGTTCTTACTGGTCCAACGCTCGGTGTTTATTATCTCTTGCTTAACCTTAACGATCCAGTTATGAAAAACGTTAATCTTCGTCGTGCAATTTGTATGGCAATTAACCGTCGTAACATTGTTGACACTTTGTTTGAGGGTCTTCGTACTCCTGCAACCAGCTTCATTCCTGTTGCTTTGGATAACGATCCATTTAGCGCTTGGAAATACTGCAAGTATGATGTTGATGCAGCTAAGAAACTTATCGACGATAACGGACTTAAAGGCACCGAAATTACCCTTACGTATAACTCTGGTGGTGGACACGAAGACCTTATGTCTGCTGTTCAAGGTGACCTTAAGGCTATTGGCTTGGTAGTTAAGCAAAAGACTCTTGGCTGGGCCGCTTACTTAAGCGCTTGTCCAAATGGTGATTACCCAAT
>NZ_CFRCNA010000025.1:0-16744 GCF_986145555.1 Fannyhessea sp. | reverse complement strand
TGAAGGGTACTAAGTTTAGTGAAATCACGGTACCTTCTGTCACCGCTGATAATGGCTACACCTTCACAGGTTGGACACCAGAGCTTCCTCAAGGAGATACTCAAGTAAACGAAGCTGCAAGCTATACCGCAGTGGTGCTCGCTAACATCATCGACGTTACAAACAACCCTCAAACACCTACACCTCAAGGCTTCGTTCGCGTAACTTTCGAGGCAGGCGAGGGCGGTGTGCTTATCCACAATAACCAAACGTACGCCCAAGTAATATATGATGTAAAAATTGGCAATGCGATGCCTATTGCTCCAATGGTTAAACCAAACGAAGGCTTAAAGCACCGCGATACAAAAGATGGCTGGACTCCCACCTTGCCAGATGTGGCAGAAAAGAAGAACGTAACATATACAGCTGTGTATTACGCCATGTCCGATCCCGCCATTGCAGAAGAAAATCCTGCTTTGCTGGTGTCTGCGGCCCCAACGGTGAATCCTGTTCATACGCAAACAAAGAAGATTACTGGCAAAGGTGTTGCAGGAGCGACCATTACGGTTACATTCCCTGATGGCGCAACCACACAGACCGGCATCGTTGACGCTCACGGTGACTTTTCCATTGAGGTTCCGTCAACTGTTCGCCTTAAGCAAAATCAGATAATTGCAGTTGTCCAGATAGAAAAGGATAAAATTCCTGAATCTGTTAACGTTGTGGTAACGCCGTCTAAGGCCGACCGCTTTAGGATTCCTGCTCAGCGTGTTGTCGTCGACGACAAAACTCATCTGACGCCATTGGAGAAGGATAAGGTTAAGCATAATCTTAATGACGCTAATCCTGATGTAAAGCCTGCTAAACAGACTATTTCTGATAACGGAGATGCGTCACTTGAGTTTGATGACGGAAGCACGCTTGTTATCCCTGCCGATAAGCTTGTGGTTGAGCGTGTGGTGCCGCCAACGCCACCAACGCCGTCTACACCTTCGGCACCTGTATCTACGACGTCTGACGCTAACACTCACCAGCCGTTGCCTCAAGGTAAGCCTGCATTACCACAAACAGGCGTGAACGACGCTTCGCCGTTTGCCTCTCTGATGCTTGGATTGGGTGGTTTCTTAGGACTCTTTGGTATTCGTCGTCGCAAAAAGCGTGGTGACAATACGACTGAACAGGATAGCGACAACACTGCTCAGTAATAGGTGTTTAAGCTAGTTTGTTTAAGCTCATTGCTCAAGCGATAAGTAGTGTAAACGCTTGATTTAACATAATCATCAATCTGTGCGGAGTACTCAAAAGGTACTCCGCATCTTTTAACAACGTCTTGACAAAGTCTTTTGTTGTAGAGGATGGAGCTGCGCATGTGTTGAGTATTGCGCCAGAATCCGTGCATAACACATGAGTTTGGAGATGGAGTTGCGTATGTGTAGAGGATGGAGCTGCGTATGTAGTGAATAATATGCTACATGCGCACAAAGATCGGCAAAAAGAGGGGTTATGAAGGGCTATAGGACAAAATCGGCAAAAAGAGAAGGCGGCTATAGGAGGGTTATTGAAAAAAGGCTAGAAAAAAACCGCCCATAAGGCGGCTTGATAATCATTGGTAGCCCGTACCAGATTCGAACTGGTGATCTCCGCCTTGAGAGGGCGGCGTCCTAAACCGCTAGACGAACGGGCCATAGACATGAGTTAGACAAATGGCTGGGACGGAGAGAATCGAACTCCCACTGAAGGTACCAGAAACCTTTGTCCTACCGTTAGACGACGTCCCAAAAGATGTTGTACTAACTGCTACGCGCAAGGAATAAATATACGTTAAACACCTTCATTTTGCAATACAAATTTAAAAAAATTTTCCTCTTCACAAATTTTACGAGAGGGGCGCGATCAACACGAGTGCGATCAACACGAGCGCGAACCGCACGGGCACGAACAGTACGCCGCACGACGCGCGCAGCTTATCCCAACGCCGGTTAATCGCAGAGATTGCACGTTGTACAACAAGAGCTTGCAGCTTGTGCAGATGGCGCCGCCGCTAGACCTCCCAGAGCCGTTTCTCTAAGCGTTGCTGGCAACGCTTCGCCCACCGACTTCATCGCTTGAGTAACCTCATCAAATGGCAAGGGATCAAGAACACCCGACAGAGCCAATTGAGCTGCGCTTATCGCATTTGCTACGCCAATAGCATTGCGGTCTTGACAGGGATATTCAACCAATCCGCGCACGGGATCGCATACCAATCCTAATAAATTAGCAATAGCAGTTGAGGCGGCACTTAAACACACACGAGGTTGTGCGCCTAAAAGCTCACAGATAGCAGATGCAGCCATTGCCGAGGCAGAGCCTACTTCGGCTTGGCACCCTCCTTCGGCTCCTGCAACTGAAGCATTATGTGCCAAAATAGCTCCGAGTGCACACGCATTCCACAGTGCGCGGCTTAATTGTGCGTCGTTGGCACCAATGGCTTTGCCAACGCCTAGAACTGCGCCTGGAACTACTCCTGCCGATCCAGCAGTGGGGGCGGCAACAATTACGCCCATGGTTGCCGAGCGTTCAAGCACTGCCATTGCATACGCCACGCATGTAGTAAGCGTATCACCCATAAGCGCAGGTGCATAGCGGCTCTTATGCTTCCATACCGTTTGCGCTTGACCGCCCAGTAATCCACCAAGTGAGGGGCGTGGAGTACGCAGCGGATCGGTTGTTTCCTCGCGCATAACTTCTAGCACGTGGAGCATTTTTTCGTCAACATTTTGAAGGCGTTCACAAAGCGTAAGCTCGCGGTTTCTCATGACTTCGCCTATGGTCATGTTATGGCGTTCACAGAGTTCTAACAGTTGAGCGCCTGTTTCAAACCCAAGCTGGAGCTTGCCTTCGTGCGAGATAGCAACCGAACCAGGGATGTTTACCGTATTAACAAGGTGCACGTGCTCTACGTTTCTTAAACGAGTAAGGAGATCGCCTTGAAGCGGATTATCGACTTCAAAAACGGTGTAGGCTTTACCGCCACGTTTTGCCCTAAACGTGCGCATGGTGGCAATATTGATCTCATAGGTAGAAAGAATTCCAGTAAGAGCCGCAAGTACACCTGCAACGTCTTGATGAGCCACAAACAACGTTGGATAATCACCAGTAATTTCAACACTAATGCCATCAATGGAACTTATGCGAATTCGTCCGCCGCCCAAAGATTCCCCGGTCACCGACATAGTTTGATTGTCCAGACCATACATTTTTATCGTTACGGTATTGGGGTGTTTACCAGCGCCTTCATCGGAAGGAATAAAGTCAAACCGTAGGCCTTCTTTTTTTGCTGCAGTAAAGGAGTCGCGCACACGAATGTCGTCGGGCGCAAACCCCAAAATGCCGCCTACCAGAGCTTTATCGCTTCCGTGACCTTTGTAGGTATGAGCAAATGAATTGTACAGAATAAATTCAACGCGCGCTAAAGGAGCGGGACCTAACGATCGAGCTACTAAAGCAATGCGCAAAGCACCGGCTGTATGCGAGGACGAAGGACCTACCATGATAGGACCGAGCACCTCAAATGCTGATGTTGTCATCATAATAATAAACTCACTTATCTACATTAGCTCTTATGTGCTTCTAGCAATTCCAGCGCGTTTTTCAAACGAAAGAGCGCAAGTTCACGACCAAGCAACTCCATAGATTCGCCCAAAGGAGGGGAAACCTGATTGCCACATTCAGCAACGCGTATGGCAGCAAAAAACTTACGCTTGGTGGCGCCAAGTTTTTCGGGAAGCTCAGCCATTGCAGCGTCTATGTGCTCACTTGTCCAGTCGTTTACTTCTTCAAGTGCCGCATAAGCAGCCTTAAGTGACGCGCCTGCGCTTTCGTTGTTATAAATATTTTTAGTAAGCGAAGGCTCATCTATACAGAGGTTTTTGCCTTGATACAGAAAACGAGCTTTCTCGACAACATCGTGTGCAAGCGTTGTACGTGGCTTAAGGATAGATGCGAGCAACAAATACCAAGAAGGTCGCTTGTCAAAACATGCGCTCACATCGCTCTCATGTATGTCCATGGTCTCGCCTGCGCCTTCCGCCACGTCGCCCGTGCCGCTGTCCGTACACGCATTAGTTGTCTTAGGCATTTCAAGCCCTGCTTTTATGAGCTCGGGAATAAGAACATTGTGCGCAAAGTCGTTGTCGCTTAGACGCTGCATATATTGAGCGTTAATCCAGTCGAGTTTTTTAGGATCAAAGGTAGCAGGATTTTTTGAAATATGTTCAAGCGAGAATTTTTGCATAAGTACATCTTTAGGCACAATGGTTGTTTCACCGTCAAGAGCCCATCCAAGCAATGCCAGATAATTTACAAATGCCTCACTGTCATAGCCGCTATCGCGATATTCTTCTACCGAAGTTGCACCGTGGCGCTTTGAAAGTTTTTTGCCGTCTACGCCTAAGATCATAGAAAGATGAGCAAAAACAGGAACTTGCGCGCCCAATGC
This sequence comes from Fannyhessea sp., assembly GCF_986145555.1. NCBI lineage: Bacteria > Bacillati > Actinomycetota > Coriobacteriia > Coriobacteriales > Atopobiaceae > Fannyhessea > Fannyhessea sp. Next base: position 12,285 of record NZ_CFRCNA010000025.1, on the reverse strand, counting down.
TTCGTATACAATAACTTGACGCGGCGTATTTGATAAGTGGTCATCGCCGCGAATGATGTGCGTAATCTTCATAGCTGCATCGTCGCAAACGGTTGCAAAATTATACGTAGGAGTTCCGTCTGAGCGAAAGATAATAAAATCGTCCAGCTCGCGCGCATTAAAGGTTACGTCGCCATGAATGAGATCGTGAACAACAACATCGCCACGGTTAAGAGGCACTTTTACGCGAATGGTATAGGGCTCACCATGAGCAATACGCTCTTTTGCAACATCAAGGCTAATTCCTCTACAAGCGCGATTATAACCCTGAAAACGTGCATGCTGCTCTTGGGCTGTTTTGCGCGCAGCATCCAGGGTTTCTTGACTACAAAAACAGTAATACGCCTTGCCTTCTTCTACCAACTTTTGCGCAGCTTGGCGGTACATATCCAAACGCTCTGTTTGTTTATACGGACCAAAAGCTCCTCCTACATCGGGACCTTCATCCCAATCAAGACCAAGCCAGCGCATAGCACGTAGAATAATCTGCGTATTTTCTTCGGTTGAGCGCGTAGGATCTGTATCATCAATGCGCAAAATAAATGTTCCTTTGTGCGCACGCGCAAAAGCCCAGTTATATATAGCAGTACGTGCACCTCCTACATGGAGTTTACCGGTAGGAGATGGTGCAAAACGAACACGAACTTCTGTATTTGCAGTTTGTGAATTCATACTTGGATACCTCTCGATGTATGTTTATCAAGCAGTTATATGTATCATAGCGCGAAGGAGGTTTGCGCGCGCATGAGCGCAGACAAATTCTCGCTAATTTTGCCGAAATAACACGGTTTATGCTTTAAGCTTATTTTAATGAATTATATCGTATAAAATGTGTCATTTTTGCCAGTGCGCACTCCTTGATACATGTTACATGCATAAACGTGTACTATAAGGTATACAAAAACGGTAAACCTTATATGCTATTTTTGGTAAGCCTTATGACCTATGGTGTTGCTAAGATTATAGTACAAACATAATCTCCCTTGTTGTCTTGGGTGCTTCATGGGGTGCTATCTCATAGAGAATACGTGGTTTATCTCATATGTTTGTGGCTTAGGTTGTGTAACAATATCAGGCTGCTTTTGTGTTTACCGTTTACGCTACAACAGAAAGATCAGGTGCTTATATGGTTGGAAGAAATTTCCTATTTACATCAGAGGCGGTTACCGAGGGTCATCCCGATAAAATGTGTGACCAAATCTCCGATGCAGTACTTGATGCTATTCTTGCAAAAGAAGCTAATCTCGAAAAAGTTGGATACATTTCACCAAGCGGCATTCCTGCGCGCCTTGCAGATGTTCGCTGCGCGTGTGAAACGTTTGTTACGACAGGCACCATTATTGTTGCAGGAGAAATTCGCACGCAGGCCTATGTTGATATCCCAGCTATTGCGCGCGAAACTGTTCGTAAAATAGGATACGACCGTGCAAAATACGGTTTTGACTGTGATACCTGCGGTGTTATCAATCTTATTCACGAACAAAGCCCCGACATCGCTCAAGGTGTTGATGTTTCGTTTGAATCCCAACATGGTAACTCAGATGAATCTACTCAATTAGGAGCTGGAGATCAGGGTATGATGTTTGGTTATGCTTCGGATGAAACCCAAACATATATGCCCATGCCTGCCTTTATAGCGCAATCGCTGGCACGCCGCTTGGCTCAAGTTCGTAAAGAGCATATCCTTGATTATCTTCGTCCCGATGGAAAAACGCAGGTAAGTATTCGCTACGAACATGATGTTCCCGTTTGCGTGAGCGCTATTGTTGTATCAACGCAGCACGCGCCCGAAATAACTTCTATGGATATGATTAAGGCCGACATCATTAAGCATGTTATTGCGCCCGTAATAGAGCCGTTGAATATCAGCTATAAGAATGCCGATATTTACGTGAATCCAACAGGGCGTTTTGTAGTTGGAGGCCCTATGGGCGACACAGGTTTAACGGGCAGAAAAATTGTGGTTGATACCTATGGTGGTATGGGTCGTCATGGCGGCGGGGCATTTTCGGGGAAAGATTGCACCAAAGTTGATAGGTCTGCCGCCTATGCTGCACGTTGGGTAGCTAAAAATATTGTTGCAGCTCATGCTGCTAAGCGTTGCGAAGTTCAGCTTGCCTACGCTATTGGCGTATCGCATCCGCTTTCGATTATGGTTGATACGTTTGGAACTGGCCAGGTTCCCGATACCGTGTTAAGCGATATGGTGCCGCGCGTATTTGATTTAACACCTGCTGCTATTATTAGTGCGCTTGATCTTCGTCGTCCGATTTTTGAAAAAACTGCACGATATGGGCATTTTGGTCGCAATGATCCCGATTTTACTTGGGAGCAAACAAATAAAGTGGACGAGATAAAGGCACATTTGCAGCATGTTTAGTGCATGTTTGGTGTATGCTTAACGCACGTTTAGAGCATGTTTAGGACATGACGTGCGTGCGCGTGGTGCACGTAGTAAGTTGTATGTTTGAATGGGAGTTTGTAATGGCAGATCAAGATGAGCGCGAATCACTTCTTGATGCGTGGATTTCACTCACTACAATCATCAATAATGACCGATTGGTTTCGGTTCTTCCTTATAATGAGGCTGTTGTATGTCGTATTTTGCTGCAGCACGTTGATGAAGATATCACTGCTACCGAGCTTTGCAAGATTATGAATATGCAAAAATCTCAGATGAATCATACGCTTGCAGCCATGGAACACAAAAAACTTATCATTCGCAAACGTTGTACCAGCGATAAGCGCCGTATTTTTATTAGGCTTAATGAAGCAGAGATGGATGTGTATAATCGCCAACACGCGCAAGTTATGCATATTGTTGAAAATCTTATAGCTACGTTGGGAGAAGAGCAAACCAAACAGGTTATTAAACTCTTGCGTGTGCTTGCAGATACTGCCGATAAAGAGCTTGGCAATCATAAAGATTAGCTGCGCGTAAGAAAAACGGAGTATTCAGAAGATACTCCGTTTTCTTGTAATGTATGTTTATAGTTCGTGCTCGTTAGAGCGTCCGTTTTAAGCAACGCAAGAAGAAATCATCCAAAGTTGTTTTTGGTAATCAGCAATATATTCATTAAATTGATCTTGAGTTGCTCCGTCGCCAGCTTGCTCTGCCAAGTCTACAATCTCTTGTGCTTGACCAATCCACCAGGTAATGCTTTCAATAAGTTCACGAATAACATCGTCGTCTTTAATAGGAGCGTTTTCGCGCTCTTTAATGGTAGCAAGCTTTAAAGCGCCTTCCATATTAGCGTTTGGGTTTCCACCTAAAGCAATAATGCGCTCGGCAACACCATCAACAATTTCTTCTGACTGAAGATACATGTCCTCAAGTTTTTTGTGAAGAACAAAGAAGCTCTTGCCTTTAATATACCAATGCATGCTAAGTGTTTTAAAGTAATTAACTTGTTGGTTTGCAAGGTAAACATTCATTTTCTCAAGCAATGCGCTCTTAGGATCTTGTACCATAATAAAATTCCTTTCTGAGGTATTTTGATGTTATATCTAACATCTGTTTACTTATTGTGTACCCGATTTATGTGATTCGTTTCTTAAAAAGTTGTGCAATGTGGCGTGCACATGAAACATCCATGCTTTAAGCTTATACTCAGCTTTTGTAAGGAATTGGCACGCCAATCTATACGCAATACATACATGCTTACAAGGTAGAGCTGTCCATACACATTATGCGCAGCTTCAAGTAATTTGGATGTATGTACTTAACTTTTAAGAAGATTATAAATTTGTACTATGCAAACATATGTACGTATTTTATACTAGTAGAGGGTTTTGTATTGAACGTATATCGCGGCTGTGTACGTGCTCTTTGCGCAGTTGCAACAATAAGAAGGGAGGATTATGCCATATACAACTCAAGAAATAACTATTGCATCGGTTGTACTCGATATTCCTTCCCGTGCTCTTACCAAGTCGTTTGATTACATAATCACTCCCGAGCTTAGTAAAACGTGTACCGTTGGAACAACGATTTTGGTTGATTTTGCACATCGAGCAGCTATTGGCTATGTAATTGACGTTAAAGTGCAAACGATACAAGAAACCTCAAGAGAGCTAAAACCTGTTTTGCGTGTGCTGGCGCCGCCTGCTTTTGATCGCCTTCATGCACAGCTGGCTACATGGATTTCGCGTGAGTATGCATGTCCTTTGTCTGAAGCGTTTCGTCCTTTTTTGCCACCGGGACAACTCGTAAAAATCAAGCGTGATTCAAAAGACGACCCGTGGCAGCTTGTGTGCGAGAAACGAGGTTGTGTTGATGAACGCTGGATCAAGCTGACGAAAGCGGGTAAAGATTATAAACCAGCTGCTCGTGCATGTGCACAGCGTAGGCTATTAACAGCGCTTTCGGCAGGTCCTGTTCGTGTGGCAGAGTTAAAAGTTTTGCTTCCAGGAACACTTTCGGTTGCCCGTGCGCTCGAAAAAAAGCATGTGGTAGAAATCTATAAACAACGCATAGAACGCCAGCTTGCTCCATCTGCGCTTTCAAGTGCAAAAGCTTTAAAGCCGTCTCAGCTGACCCGCGGTCAAATTAATGCGCTATCTGCTATTAGGCGTGCTTGTGAGGCTCAAGCAGGAGATGTAATTCTTGTAGACGGCATTACAGGATCAGGCAAAACCGAAGTCTATTTAGAAGCAATCGAAGATGTGATAGCACAAGGGAAAACTGCGCTGGTGCTTGTGCCCGAAATTGCCCTTACAGCACAAACAGTTGGTAGGTTTCGTAGCCGCTTTGGTAATCGCGTTGCAGTGCTTCATTCAAAGCTTTCGGTAGGCGAGCGCTATGATCAGTGGGATATGGTTCGTACAGGTCGCGCTCGTGTTTTAGTTGGTGCTCGTTCTGCTCTTTTTGCACCGCTTGCTGACATTGGTCTTATTGTGATCGACGAGGAACACGATAGTAGTTACAAGCAAGAACTTGCTCCACGCTATCATGCACGCGCCGTTGCCGAAAAACTGGCGCAGCTGTCGCATAGTGCATTGGTGCTTGGATCTGCAACTCCTTCGCTTGATAGTTTAATGCACTGTTCAAAGCGCACACACCAAGCTCGTACGTGGACGCATGTTGTTATGGACGAGCGTCCTGCTGGCGCACACTTGCCTCGTATTCAGATCGTGGATATGACCAAAGAGTTTGCGCTTGGCAACAAATCCATGTTTTCTCGTGCGCTCACAGAAGAGTTATGGCATGTGGTTGATGCTGGTAAAAAAGCTATGATTCTTATTAACAGGCGCGGATTTGCTAATTTTTTAATGTGTCGCGAGTGTGGTGCGGTGCCTGAGTGTCCACATTGTTCAATTACGCTTACCTATCACGAAAAAACGCATGAGCTTAAATGTCACGAATGTGATCGTCATTGGTCAGTTTTTGTATATCCAAATCCGCTTACCGCTTGTCCTCATTGCGGAAGTAAGTACATGGCAGGGTTTGGAGCTGGTACGCAGCGTGTAGAAGACGAGCTTATTCGTATGTTTGGCGATAAAACCGTGGTTGTTCGCATGGATGCCGACACAACGCGTGCTAAAGGTGCACATGAAAAGCTTTTAGAAACCTTTGATAGTGCTTCTTGTGCCATTTTAGTTGGTACACAAATGATTGCCAAAGGTCTTGATTTTCCCGATGTGGTGCTTGTTGGTGTACTCAATGCAGATACTACCCTTAAAATGCCCGATTTTAGAGCGGCAGAAAAAAGCTACTTCTTATTAGAGCAAGTTGCTGGAAGGTCGGGCAGAGGTGCGTGCGATGGTAAGGTTGTTATTCAAACATATTGGGCTGGGCATCCGGTAATGGAAGCCGTGCAAACTCATAATCGCACACGTTTTGTAACACAAGAATTACAGGAGCGTCAATCGGCATATTATCCTCCGTTTTCTCGCATTGCTAATGTGCTTATGTGGAGTTTGAATGCAAAAGATGTTGCTGATTTTTCGACGCGTTTAGCAATTGAGTTGCAAACAACGCTTGCACATCAAGAAGGTATGTGGCGTATGCTTGGTCCGTCTAATTGCATGAAATACAAGGTTAACGACAGGTATCGCCGTCATATTGTAGTTAAAGCGCCACTTGGTGCGCCACTTGGCACAACCATTTCATCGTGTATAAGCCGTGTAAAAACGCCCCCTGGACTTCGCATCTCTATTGATGTGGACGCTTACGATATTATGTAACGGTAGAATAATATGTCATGAATAATATGGCATGTACAAGGTTACTTTTTAAACGTATAGGATGAGGAGTGTTATGAAAAAAAGTGTTGCGTATAAAGAAATGGTTTGCGCGCCGTCTGCTATTTTGCAAACAGTGTGTGAGCCCGTTAAAGAAATAACGCAGGAAATTAAAGATCTAGCTCATCATATGTTTGAAGTGATGTATGCAACTGATGGATGCGGACTTGCCGCGCCTCAAATTGGCAAAAACATACGCTTGGTGGTTATTGATTGCGAATGGGGCGAAGGTTCTCGCAAAAAACCATATGTGCTTGTTAACCCAAAAATTGTTGTTGCCGATGAAGCAGATCGTAGCATGTCTGAGGGTTGTCTTTCGTATCCAGGTATTTTGGTGCCCGTAAAGCGACCATCGCACGTTATTTGTGAAGCATTAAATTTGGACGGCGATCTTATTCGCTATGAAGCTCGTGGTAATTTGTTGGCTGCATGTCTACAACATGAGTGTGACCACCTGCAAGGCGTTACGATTCCCGATCATTTGCCGCTTCACAAAAAAATGGAAAAACTCGAAGAATACAAGCATGCTTTAGAGGCAGGCGCGCGTCCTGGTGAAGTTGAAATTTAAGGTTTGAGTTTTAAGATTAAGTTGAAATGTAAGGTTTGAGAGCTTTATGAATATAGTTTATATGGGTACACCCGATTTTTCGGTTAAACCGCTTCAAGAATTGCATAAGCATCACAAGATTTCGCTTGTTATTACACGCCCCGACGCGGTGCGTGGTCGAGGAAAAAAGCTCATACCATCACCAGTTAAACAGTGTGCGAACGCGCTTTCGCTTTCCGTGCGTGAGGCAACTCGTTTTGATGATGAACTCACTTTAGCTGTTAAAGCATGTGAGCCCGATGTTATTGTTGTTGCTGCCTATGGTTGTATTATTCCCGATAGCGTTTTAGCTTTGCCTCGGTATACAACGCTTAATATTCATGCGTCGCTTCTTCCTCGTTGGCGTGGAGCTGCTCCTATTCAACGGGCTATTCTTTCGCGTGATGAAGCTACAGGTGTGTCCATTATGAATGTGGTTCACGAACTTGATGCAGGAGATTTTTGCAGGCAAGCATCGCTTAAGATTGGAATGCAATCACTAGACGAGCTTACCGATAAGCTTAGTGCTTTGGGCGCGCGTGAGCTTTTGTGTGCGCTTAGTGATTTAGAGGAGCATAAGCTTGTATGGCATAAGCAATCTCAAACTGATATAACATATGCTCAAAAAATTGATAAACACGAGTTATTGCTAGATCCCAGTTTATCTGCAGAATCTAATTTGGTTCGTATACAAGCGTCTGGCGACGCTGCGCCTGCACGTTTTATGATGGGTAAAAAGGGTGCTCGTGCGCTTGTCGGGCGCTTTGTGTGTGATGAAGTTGCATCCGAAAATGCGGTGTCCGAGAACGCCATGCCTGAAGGTGCCGTGTCTAAGAGCAATGCTTCCGAAAATGCTGTGTCCGAAAGCGCTGCGCGCGCAGAACACATACCAGCAGGTGCGGTTCTTATTCGCAATCATCGTGTATTTTTAGGCTGTGCTTCGGGTGTCTTAGAGCTTTTGCGTGTTAAACCCGATGGCAAATCTGCTATGTCGGCACACGACTGGTCTTTGGGTTTACATAACGTTTCTACATGGAGCCATGTTTCATGACAAGTGTTAAGGTTGCTTCTTCGCGCACGGTAGCGTTTAAGGCGTTGTGCGCGCTGCGGAAAAACACCACATATGTGCAGGATTTTCTAAAGCATTTTGATGCGTTTCGTGCGCTTTTACAAGACGAAAAAAGTTTTGTCCAGCATGTTGTATGTGGCGTTATAAGCTCGCAGAGTATGGTGGATAAGATGCTTGCACAGTATGTAAAGCGTCTTGCTCATCAGCCGTATAAAGTGCTTATATGTTTGCGTATGGCTACCTATGAATTGGTGTATAGGCAAACGGCAGCTTATGCAGTTGTAAGCCAATATGTAGAGCTTGTACGCTTGGTGGATAAGCGTGGAGCCTCTTTTGTAAATGCCGTTTTGCACCGAATAGCCACACATGACCAGACAAACTTTGCCCACGCGCGTCAACATCTTGTGCGGATTGTACAAGATTGCCACTCATACGATGATATCTTGCGCACACTAAATGCTGCGCCGATCTCGGCTGAATCTCAACATCATTTCTTGCAATCCTTTGGTTTTACGTGTGAATCTGATTTTCTTTGTGAGGCGTGTTTAGTTTCGGGATTACCCACATGGATTGTAAAACGCGCTTATCGCGATCGTGGGCTGTTTATATGCGCACATATGGCTCTTTCTGCGCAAGCACATGTTCCGTTTTATGTATGCAAAAATCCTTATAATCCGCCTCAGATACCTGGTGAACTTGTTCCAGTCCAAACTGCATGGGGTAGCTATAAATTACATGGAATCTCGCCTGCTGCTCTCTATAACGATATTGAGGGTCAACGTTTAACAATTTCCGATTTTGCTGCGCAATGTATTGCCGCTTGTGTTGTACATACACGTCCCAAGAAGCTTCTTGAAATAGGATGTGGGAAGGGTACTAAGTCGCTTCTTATTTCTTATATGAATAAAAGGCTTTCCTGTCCTGCAATCTCTGAACGAGTTGTGTGCGACAAATCACCTCAAAAGCTCGCTTGCACGCGAAAACGTCTCAGCCGCGCTCACATTAATGATCCTATTCGTTTTGTAGCTCATGACGCAACAAAACTTGATACCTATTTTGATGAGCACGAACGCTTTGATACGGTGTTTATTGATACTCCGTGCAGTGGTTCGGGAACCATGAGAAGGCACGTAGAAGCACCAACAACTATGAGTGAAGCGGCTCTTGATGTAGCTCGTTCTCACAGCCTTGTGTATACTCAACGCGAGCTCCTTCGTGCGGCTAGTCGTTTGGTTAACGTGGGCGGCTTTTTGATATATGCAACGTGCTCGATTTTTTCGTGCGAAAATGAGGATGTTGTATCCGCCTTTTTGGCTTCAGACGCTGGAAAAGGCTTTGTATGTACGAACTTTCCGCGCGTGTGGACTCAAGAGCTTCATGCGTCTATGCGCGAAGTTGTTACGCAAGCGTATAATTCTTTTAGCGCGAGCGTTGTAGATACCAATCACAAAGCAACTGCCGATCACAAAGCAACTGCCGATCACAAAGCAACTGCCGATGTGCGCTCATCTTCGCAGGTAGTACCTGACGCCGCGTCCGCAACTTCGCAGGCGGCATCTGCCACTACGCGCACATCTTCGCGTTGCGGCATGTATTTATTTGCACCTATGGCACATTCATGCGACTCTCATTTTGTTGCGTGTCTTACAAGAATTTCTTAATCGTAAAAGGAGAAGTGGTATGGCAATTCAAGCTGCAATTTTTGACTGTGATGGTACCTTGCTTGATACGATGGATATGTGGCGCAACACAACAGCTCAGCTTCTTAATTCGTATGGTCTTGAACTTACCAAGTCGCTTTTCGATGCCATTGAGCCGCTCACGATTGTTCAAACGTGTGATTATATTCACACGCACTGCCATGTAGACGCGTCTGGCGATGCGGTTATGCAGCGTTTTAACGAAATAATTCGCAAGGGGTATGAGCGTTCGTCGGTACCCTTACCTGGTGTTTGTGAGTTTTTGCAAAGCCTTCGCGCGCATGGAGTTCGTATGGTAGTAGCTTCTTCTACGCCACAAAAGCATTTAGAGTTTGCACTTAAGCGTGCAGGAATTTTTGATTTCTTTGAGCGTACGTTTTCAACTGGCGGCTCTATTAGAAGCAAAGAGTATCCCGATATTTGGGAAGCTGCGCATACGTATCTTGGAACGGAAGCTTCATCCACGTGGGTATTTGAGGATACGCCGTTTGGTGTTCGCGAAGCTAAAGCGGCAAAGCTTAATACCGTTTGTATCTTTGATACTCATATGCAGCGCGATATTGAGACCTGCAAAAAGTTTAGTGATGTGTTTATTCATTCGTATGCAGAGCTATCGTATGAGTTGCTTGATGACTTTGAGCCTTTACCAGATTCATTTGACGCACATCAACAGGGGGATTTAAGCGATACAAGCGCTGATGATGTGTTGAGCGTGTTGATTGTTGCAGGTTCTCCTGCACCTTCTTCTCTTAAGCTGGTGCAAAAACTTGCACGCGCTAACGATTATCTCATCGCAGCAGATGGGGGAGCAAATGTTCTGTATGAAGCAGGCATTATTCCGCAGGTATTTTGTGGTGATGCAGACTCGATTGATAGGGATGCCTATGATTGGGTAACGTCTTGTGTTGAAAAAAAGATCACATTTCCGCGCGAAAAGTATGCCACGGATTTACAACTTGCGCTTGATTGTGCAGTGCACGAGGCGCGCAGGCGTCGCAAACTTCTCCATGTTACGCTTACCTGCGCTTCTGGTGGACGAGCCGATCATGCACTGGGCGTTATTGGTGTATTAGCGCGTGCGGCTTCGTATTGTCCAACAATTGTTGAAGACAACTATACGCTGCAGATTATATCGTTGCGTGGACGTTCACATGTGCATTTTGCGCAGGCGGATGTCAAAAAAACGGTGTCGGTGATTGCGCTTACTCCGTGGACGTGCATTTCAGAAACGGGATTTAAGTGGAATTTATCTCATTACGATTTGGCGCAATTTAGCGACGAAGGTATTTCTAATGTGATAGAAGATGCTGCTGCAACAATTGTGTGTCATTCGGGGAAAGCTGCCGTTTTTATCATGCATGGTTAGTAGGGTAAGGCTTGTAAAAAGAAGCTTACAAAAAAGCGGATACAAAACGCGTGTGCAGTCTTACAGCCGCACCAAAAAAGAGCTTACAAAAAAGCGCGTGCGTCTTTAAGCACCTAACAAGGTAGACAAAGAAAGAGCCCACAATTTCACAACTCTATAACTCTACAAAAAAAGGAGCGTAAAGCTCCTTTTGTGTTTATGTAGTGCGCACAAGGCGCAGCGCGTTTAACTTCCTGCAGGTAGTTGTTATGCTTGCTCGGCAGAGCGAGCAACTTTACCGCTCTTAAGGCAACGAGTGCAAACGTTTTTCTTAGGAGTTTTACCGTCTTCAAAAACGGTAACGCGTTGAATATTGGGTTTAAATTTACGGTTAACAGTGCGGTGTGAGTGGCTAATTGAGCGACCAGCAACTGCGTGCTTACCGCAAATATCGCAGACTTTAGACATAATTGACCTCCATTGCAGGAGCGCATATCGCGCCTTTAATTCACAAGTGCTTATCTACTTTAGCACATAGTGTATTTTCTGCAAGTCAAACGCGGTTGATATGGTGGTTTAATGACGAAAAAATCTTTTCGTCGATAAGCATGCGCGCGTAGATTGAAAGTTGCCTTCATTTGCTAGGTATGCTTCTTGCTTGACGGAATCGTCTTTGAATAAGCTCATTCAGATAAGTGCACGCGTAATCATAACGCGCATGAGCTTTTCAGAATTTGACGCGAGTATTCTATTAAAGATTTCTGCGGTAAACCGCAAAAATCTTTAATAGAGCGGTTGTACAACATCCATGAACAGGGTAACGTCCATCTAATGGTGTAAAATGGCGCAGTAAAGAAGCTATACTTTTAAGAAAAATTCGAAAAATACCCCGTTTGACACGAGTTCTGAAGTTAAAAATTGCCCTTCATGGTGCTTTTGAGAGGTTCTCAAAACTGTACCAATGCACCTACCTCGTAAAATGCAAAACACGTTTTTTGAACCTATGGCACGGAGCTACAAAAACTCGTGTCAAATAAGGTTTTTTTCGAATATTAAGCAGAATGTTTTATAAAACCTTGCTCGAAAGCGCCAGCGCAGCTCCAAGATGGCATGGAATCAAGTCATGCACAACACCAAGCCATACGCAGCCAGCGCGCCAGCGCCCCACCAAACTCCTAAAAGCCAGATTCAATTACACCAAACCACACTTGCGCCCAACAACGCTTGCGTCCAACCACGCAGAATATATGGTATTTCTTAGGTAAATGCTTATAACCCCACTATTTAAAAATAGTTCCTTATG
>NZ_CFRCNA010000024.1:0-19354 GCF_986145555.1 Fannyhessea sp. | reverse complement strand
TCAACAATTGGGTAGTAGCTGGATTTACTTATACATTACGTATTTCTTAACCACTGAATGTATTCCAACTATAATTCCAATCATTGTTAAAGAGTTTTTACGAAGAAGAAAACAAAAGCGCAAAGCTTAAATGTGCTTGGCTCATGAGCTCGTGCTGCCATGACGACACTTTCAGCGCGAGGTTATAGGGTGTTTTAGCTTACCGATATACTTATAAACTCGCTGATATTAACCATACTTAAGCTACAGTATATAACCTGATTACGCTCAGTCCTATTAGACTATTTTAACAATTAATTTTTACATGTTCGTAATCTAATATATCTTTAATATTACATAGCTCATTATCCATTTTTATTTGATTCTCCCTTTTATATCTGTAAGTATATATTGGCCTATAGGCAAAATCGCATAAAAGCAATCTGACGATAATATATCTATCTAAACTAAAGTCTTGTCTACTTCCGTCTGCGCCAAGTTTTACAAATTCCTCATATTTGTTTTCGTCAAATCTTTGAAACAGTGAAGACCACATCCATCTAACAAATTGTTCAAAAATAAAATGAGAAACATCTGAAGTCGATATTTCATCACACAATTTATCTATAAATTTTGACTTTTCTAAATCATCAATATTTATTGATCTTTTGACTTTTTCAATAGCAGTTTTCCATACTTTAAATTCATCAATTGCCATTACTGGTCTATCAGAGCGTTCTGAATACGCAAGCCTGAAAATCAATATTACAATAATATCTTCTAAGTGCATAAAATTCAAAAGATACTTAAGAGTATCATTTGTTATCGAGTCTCCGCTCATTAATATTTCTTTACTAACGTTATTACTTTCGCTAATAAGGTATTCTGGCAACCTCTTATTTTTCATGCGAGTTAAAAACGATTCAACAAAAGCATTTTCTTTACTTCTATCGTCAATAATATGTCTAAATAAGATTTTAAATATTGGCGGAAAGCATCTATCGTCTTTAGTTTGACTATCTATTCTATTTAAAACATCGAACAAGTTCATCATCATAGTCATATCATTACATTGATTTATGAAATTAATATCTCTAAACTTTTCTTTTAAAATTGCAAGTATTTTTGAAATGCATAAATTACTTTCTTTTTTATCTTCTCTAAAATAATACTCATTACTTTTGTAAATTCCCCAAAATATATTTTCATATTCTTTATTTCCATGCAACTTTGTCTCTATTTCCAACAATACTCTTAAATCCTGAATTGCAATATTCACAATCTCTATCGGTAACACATTTAATTTAATTATTGTATTCCATTTTATGTGATAGTACAGTTCAAGCAGTTTCATAATGCTGCGAAGTAGATAGTTATCAATAAAATATTTTATCTTTTTATTTGTATCACATTTTGCATATTTATATACTTTATTTAGTAGATTATTTATTTTATTCCTTTCACATTCATATGCAATGTTATAAAATTCTATAATTTCAGAATCACTTGCACTAACTTCATTACCCTTGCTAAAAATGTAATAAATGTAATTAGTGACTCTTTCAACATTGCTATAATAGTTATTTTCTAATTCTAATATATTTTTAATATTGAAAATATTATTGAATATTTCTTCAAAGTCCTGCTCTATCTCCATTTTTATTTTTAGTTTTTCAAATTTATTAGTAATTTTATACAAATAACTTTGCGAGAAATTTTTTCTTGATAAATCTATTGTCTCTATCAAAAGGGCGATGCAATAAAATGAACCAACTATGAATGCAGAAAGCCATATTGAATCTATATATTTAATATGTGCAACTATTATTCCACGCATTTCATTTAATGCTCTAGATCCATAATCCAACTCAACACCAATAGAAATAATCGGAAGAATAGCAATTATCCAAGATAGAGGTTTAACTGGGAGTTCATTAAAACTTTTAAACCAAAAATTATTATGAAATATCAATTTTTTTATATTATAGCCCAAGTAGAAATTATCTTTATTCTCAGTATCAATCGTCTGTCGTTCTAAAAAATTCGATATAAATGTAATTATTGATACCAATCCAGCAGACATATAAAACATCTCTTTTCCCTTTAGTTCTGTGGGTAGATTTCTATAAATCAATAATGGTAACAATCCTACTAACCATATTGAAATATTTTTAATTGGGTGTCTTGCAATTTCACAAACAAAAAATAACAACCTCATAAATTTGCTTAAACATAAGTATGATAAATACCATAATCTGTATTTTAATTTTTTCATCATAATTTAACATCTCTCTTCGAACTATATTTTTTATTCTTTCTACGCACTGTTCCATCTTCTAAAACTTCCACATTGCTGCGAGGTACCATTTCAAGTTGAACTGCTTACAATTGCTCTTTTGAAATTATCCCTTCGTGATGGTTCTTATTCAAATAACGATTCTACGATCCTCCTGAATCCTCAATTGCCACATCTTCTGTATACTTATGCTTGGTCGTCAAACTTAGTATTCTTAGTTTTTGTTCTTTTGACATAACCCTCTCTTCCTTTCTGAGAACAAAAAAAATGGGCGGAAAACCAACAGAACTCAATGTTCTATGGTTCACCGCCCGTTATCCATTCGTGCATGTGTAGAGTGCTGGTCGCTTTTCAGGATTTCCCAATACGGAAAAGCAGGAAATCCAAGGCGAAAATCACTCGTGAACTATTTATTTCTGGTTCAATTGTAACATTCGTTTTACTCGTTGTCAACACAATAATTTATTCTCTTAACGTAATTCGTCCCACCAAAATCAACTAAAAGAAAAAAAGAAAAAGGGGCACAGGGAAAAGCGGGGAAAATGTTGTCTGTGGCATGTGTGTCACCCCTTAAGGTACGCAGTTTTCTAACGTAGCCAAGGTCTTTAGGCTTGCTTTCAGCTATTTGCTATGCCTTTTAGGTCTCGTCCGCCATAGACGATACGAATGATCGTTACCATATGTGCCGGCTCGCTAACCGTATAAAAGATGACGTAGTTTTTCACGGGAAGTGCTCTCATATTCATCGCCTTCCACGGTTCATTTTCCATTAAAGGATGACGCTCGGGAAAGGACGACAGAGACTTTGCCTGCTCACGTAGAAGTTTCGTGATATGATCCGCAGCAAGAGGAGCTTTCAGTATATAGGCAATATAGTCACCAATGCCCAGAAGATCTTCGCAGGCTTTCGGTGAATAGACGACGGAATAGGGCTCACTCATACCTGATACTTCCCGGAAAACTCTTCATCCATTTCATCTGCCGTATAGACACGCCCCGCTTTCAGAGAATCAAGACCCTTATAAAGCTCTGCATCAAGCTCTTCTTTGCTCATATGTCCGATGGCGGTAGGCGCTGCGTGTGGAAGTCGCGGCTCAAAAGGCAGACCTTTTTGTAAAACGACTTGACTGTAAAACATTTGCAGGGCACTGGAAGGAGTAATCCCCAGAGTGGAAAGGATTCCTTCCGCATTTTCTTTAAGGCTCGTATCAATACGGGCATAAAACGCACTTGTCTTTGCCATAAAAATCATCTCCTTTTGAGGAAAGTATAGCAAAACTTATCAATTATTGCAAGCATTTGCAAGCATCGTTTAGAAAGGGGGATGTATAGCCTCACGCATCAAAGGCATCACCGTGGAATTCAAGTCCGGCCTCACAATTGAAATCGAAGCGTAAAAAGGCTCCTCGCCACTGAACTCAATCAGTACTGAGGAGCCTTGGTCTGTCTATCCTTACTCGAATACCACAATATATTCTGCGGAAATTTCATCAAATGTAGAATCCACCTCTTCAAACACCACAGCAGGTTGCTGGTTTATTATTCCTCGTACATAAGCATCTCGTGCATTTGGTTTTTCTAACAATACCCACTTAAGCTGTTTATATGAGTATTTCGCAAAGGCAATCCACTGTGGATAGTTTATTGCCATTGGATTCTTTGTGAAATAAACTTTTCCGGCATTCACAGCTGTTGCTGCAGAGTGCCCAATAAATAACATGGTCGACAGCTTTGGATGCTTCTCTCTCTTCAGAGAAAACGGAATGGAATCCTTGATTGAATGTCCTTCCTTAATTCGTTTGAAGGCATATCCTATCCTCGTTACCACCTCAACAATCATTACTGGGATTGATAGCATGCAGAAATGTATAAAGTCATACCCTTCGTAATACATACCTTGTACGATCTCGGCAATGGTCTGATCATACTCTCCGATTTCACCAATCTGCAAGAGATTGAATAATCCCATCAACGGAGCAGGAAGTCCCATTGATGTTGTGATATCCGATTTAAAATGAATTATCTGTTTTGCGATTGATGCGAAAATATCTGTTTCTTTTCGGTCTGCATAGTTTTCCATGACCTGAGATACGATTTTTCCAGTCTTATCAATAGTGGTCATTCTACCTGTCAGTATATCTGCCACTCCAAATATAAGACCGAGCAAGGGATCATGCCCAAGGGAAAGCAACCGATGATAATATGCTGACAATCCTTCAACATACACCGTCGTGTTTCGATTATCCTGTGCATCAAAGGGTACTTTGCTAACCTTGGAATTGGCCAGTTTCTCCATCTCTTCTTCCGGGAATTTCTTATCAAACCAGTCCCTGACGTAATTTGCAAGAGTCCCACCTTTTAAACCTTCTGGAGTCTTCTGGGGAATACCAACTAATAAAATATCAACAGTCGCCCCAAGCATTCCTGCCACAGCACTAATTGCAATGTCGTACTTATCCAGATGGTGAAGCTGATTATACTCTGCATTAAGCAGCTGGATTTCCTTGGTATTTCTCTTGAGTTCTTCCTCAGTAAAGATTGATTCAAGTTCATGACCAGACCCTACAGCCTTTTCTGCTTCGAGGCATAAATCTTCCCACGAGGGTACAACCATTACCTTTTTCGGTTCAACTTGTTTCGGTAATGTTGGCATTTCCGTATACCCAAGCATTTGGAGCATATCTTCGCTTTCCTGAATTCTACTATCAAGTTCAGAAGTAGATGACATTGATGCCTTAATCCTCTTTAGCTCCTCGTCATGATATTTCAGAGCATCATTTATTTGTTGTTCCGTTTCAGAATACTTGTATTTACTCATCTTTAGCCTTCTTTTTTTCAAGCTCCGCGATCTGAGATCTTAGTTCCTGTATATCGGATTGTAAGCCGTTCATCTCTTTCTTCAATTTGGAATCATATGCCAACAACCTATCTTGACGCTCTTTGTCGAGTTCCGTCTTTGCGTCCAGTTCTTTGATGACCGCATTGTGCTTAGCAAGAGCCTTTTTGTACAATTCCTCTTTCTCTTCTGCCTGTTTTTGATACTTCCTGATTAAGAAAAATGCACTCACAGTCGTGGGTAGCGCAGTCAAAACTCCGATCTGAAAATTTTGATCCTTTACGACTTAAACAACTGCTTTTCCTGCTTTTGCTAAACCAGCATCCGCCTTGTCCAGCATAGGCGTCAGCTTATTTATGTTGAATTTACTCATCGCAGCACCCCGCTTTATGCAACACCCAAGTCATGCTTCAAATCCTTGATAGCCTGCTGAAGTAGAATGTTGAGGCTCTGCAAATAATCCATTCTCTCTTTATCTGCATCAGCTTCTGCCTTCATAGCCTTGATAATTGCTTCATGCTTTTTCAGCGCCTCTTTGTATAAGCGTTCTTTTTCCTGCCTTAATTGCTTATTCTTCAAGTGCGAAGCAACTCCTACTCCGGCAGCAGCAAGCCCTGCGACTGGTGCAGCAAGGATAAACACCCCTGCCACCATACCACCTCCAACGATAGCTCCCGCTGTTGCAAGACCCGATGTGATACCGGCAGCGGATAATCCAACAACACCAAGCCCGTAAAGGCCGGCAAAAGAACCCACTCCACCAATACCAGCTCCAAGAGCTCCGGCTAATACTTCTGGAATAGCGCTCTCTTTAATTATTCGGCTTTTGTCGTTTAGGGCAGCCGCAGCCTCGTTTACGACATTAACCACAGATTGCATGGATTCCACACTCTGGAAATTCATGTCCTTCTTCTTTTTAACGTATGTATCTTTTTCCTTTTTGCTCATAAAAAGATACCTCCTTGTATTTTTTCAGTCTTCCCGACTTAGGCATCTATCTCCGACACTCAACTACCCCAACATCTAACTTGGCAACTCAACACTCACACCTTTAATCGGAATCGTCCTTCAAGCCATCCTTGGATAAGTTCTCTCGGAGCGATTGCCGTCTCCACCTGCTCGAAACCGACGAAACCCGAAAAGCGCCTTATTTCAAGGGCTTTCGAGCCTATTTCCCTTCGACCCTTGACATCAACACGACGCCCCCCACATGTGCATTCAATGCCAGAGGACAAAAATACTACAAGAAAAACCCGACCTCATGCAAGATCGGGTTTTAGCAATAACACTAAGTAATGGCAAATACTATTCGTATGCCTACTCTGCCAATGCTTTTTTAGCAACTGCAGCCAAGTCAGCAAAGCCTTGTTCGTCCTCGCAGGCAATTTGAGCCAACACTTTACGGTCGAGCTCAACGCCAGCAACTTTAAGACCATGCATAAAAGTGCTGTAAGAAAGATCGTTCAAGCGAGCAGCAGCGTTAATGCGCTGAATCCAAAGACCGCGGATCTCGCGCTTTTTATTACGACGATCGCGATATGCATACTGAAGAGAATGTTGAACTTGCTCTTTCATACCGCGGAAGGTACGAGAGCCTACTCCGTAATAACCCTTTGAGCGCTCTACGAGTGTTTGACGCTTTTTACGACCTGCAACTGCGCGTTTTACACGTGCCATATCTCATCAACTCCTTAAGAAATTTTCTTCAAAAGACGCATGTGCGTCAAACTAATTGCCCATACGTTGTGATACAACTTGAGCATCTGCACTAGAAACAAGAGTTTCTTTACGGAAACCGCGAATACGCTTTTGAGACTTCTTGGTTAAGATGTGGCTCTTGAATGCTTTAGCACGCATGATTTTTCCGGTTCCTGTACGGCGAAAACGTTTTGCCGAACCTTTGTGAGTTTTCATCTTAGGCATAACTAGCTCTCCTTTTACTACTCTTCGCTCTTTTCAACCTGCGCTTGATCTTGACGCGGAGCTTTCTCATCAAAAGCACCCTTAATGGGAGCAACAAGCATATGCATATTGCGTCCCTCCATTTTTGGCTTTGCCTCTACCGTTGCGTACGGCTTTAAATCGGCAGCCAAGCGGTCCAAAACGTTTTGTCCCTGTTCGGGATGCGCCATTTCACGGCCGCGGAACATGATAGTAATCTTGACACGCGCTCCTTTTTTTAAAAAGCGCATAACATGATTCTTCTTGGTGGTGTAGTCGCCCACATCAATTTTTGGACGAAACTTCATTTCTTTGACCTCAATTTTAACCTGCTTTTTACGAGCAAGCTTTGCTTTGCGGTCTTGATCGTACTTGAATTTGCGATAGTCCATCACCTTACATACAGGAGGCTCTGCTCCCGGTGCAATCTCAACTAAATCGAGATTTTGTTCATCGGCAATCCGCTGAGCATCACGAACACCAAACAAACCTAACTGAGAACCATCAACACCGATAAGACGACAAGTACGTGCTGTAATTTCGTCATTAATGCGAGTTGCGTCGTTCTTGGCTATCTTCTACACCTTCCTTTCACATAACCTAAACCTTAGGTAACGCCACATATAGAGCATAACAACAAATGTCGGCATAAAAAAACCCGACACAAAAGGTCAGGCATAAGTATCATACATAACGTGTATCACATTTGCTTGACCTGATAGCTACATTGAGCGCCATAAGGTGAGAGCCGTAACAGCTCCGCTTTATCTTTGCTTACAATACGCTTTTACATGCTTATTTTCAAGCTTTTTACTAAAAAACAGGCGAGACCATAATCTAAACATACTGAAAAGCATACGTGGTGCCCGAGGTGAGACTCGAACTCACACTCTGTTGCCAGAAATGGATTTTGAATCCATCGCGTCTGCCAATTCCACCACTCGGGCACGTTTGCAACACCGCTTGATAGGTGCGTGTAAAAATATAGCACATCACAGGCTTTTGGCAAAGGTTATTTTTTGCTTATTATATGTGCAAGTTCGCATACAAGCTATTTACCAGCATTTATGACGTGTATTGTTGCAAAAATGGATTATGTTCAAGTTCTTTGTACATCCGTGATGGATCGCCGTGTCCAGGGAAAATATGCGAATTAGGATCAAGCTCGCGAACGATGCGCTTTAGACTTTGCTGCATTAAGCGGTCGTCACCGCCTAGTAAATCGGTACGTCCAATACTTCCCTTAAAAAGAGTATCTCCTGTAAACACCAAACCTTGAGCCTTACCTTGACCGATAATAATAACGCTTCCGGGCGTATGACCTGGTACCGACATAATCTTAAACGACGCTGCGCCCAAATCAAGCACCATTGAATCTTCGAGGTAAAAATCAGCGTGCGGTGCATTTGCTTCGTAGGTATATCCAAGTTCATCGGGTCCTTGTGCCGATAAAGCGCGATCTTCATCGGCGGCGGCAATGCCATAGCGTGCACCCGTAAGACGGCGGAGCTGCGCCACACCACCTACATGGTCGTTATGCCCATGAGTTGCAAGAATATAGCGTATGTGCAACTCTTGAGGCAAATGTTGGGCAATGGCTGTACCCTGATCTCCAGCATCGATAATAAGCCCTACATGTTCACCATTGTCAATGGACTCGTATAAATAGCAGTTAGTGCATAAAGGACCAACGATAAAGCCTTGGAGCTCTTCTAAAGGCTCGGGCATCTGAGAAGATGAATCAGACGCTGACGCGCGAGAATTAAGCGTATCTTCCAT
Source organism: Fannyhessea sp. (assembly GCF_986145555.1). Classification (NCBI taxonomy): domain Bacteria; kingdom Bacillati; phylum Actinomycetota; class Coriobacteriia; order Coriobacteriales; family Atopobiaceae; genus Fannyhessea; species Fannyhessea sp. Next base: position 10,523 of record NZ_CFRCNA010000024.1, on the reverse strand, counting down.
CATAAAGTACCTCTTATCTTAAGGATGTGAGCACGCACAACAACACCTGTATGCACGTACAGTTTACCAAACAACAACTTTTGCGCGAAAATGTTGTAACCAAGCGCTAGCTAGGGTAACGCGTTGCAATAACGCAGCTCGCCAAAACAACACGCCTCTTACAAGATGCGTTTCATTTCGTTTCCTCCCTCACCCGGAAGAATGCGACGCGCGTCAAAAACTGCTTGTACACGTTTTACACTTGCAAAGAGCGCAGGTAAGCGTGAGGCATCAGAAATTGCCAGCAAAAAGCGCATTCTCACTAATCCATGAGATGAGGTTTGTGTTGCTGCAGATAAAATATTACTTCCTGCATCGCATAAACTTGAAGTAATATCTTTGAGCAGCCCCATACGATCGGTTGCTTCAACCACAATTTCAACTTGAAATTCTGTTGCGCCCGTTGTATCCCATGCAACTTCTATCATACGCTCGGGATGAGCTTCCAGCCCTTTTTTATTAGGACACGAACAACGATGAACAGAGACACCACGCCCACGCGTTACAAAGCCCACAATCTCGTCACCAGCAACAGGATTGCAACAATGCGCAAGGTGTACCAGCAAATCGGGATCGCCCTTAACAACAACACCGCAGTTTGCCTGTTTGCGTTTTTTACGATATTGCTCAAATTTTTGTACCGCAAGCGGCAAATCTTGTTCGATAGCAATTTTTTGTTCAGCATGTTTGGCAACAACTTGGGCATGAACAGCATCAGTACCTTCGATAGCAATTTCAATTTTATTAGCAACTTGTTTGGTAGAAATTTTTCCCGTTCCAAGTGCTGCTAACAAATCTTCTACGCGCACAAAATCAAACTGGCTCACTACGTCTTCAAGTGCTTTGGTCACGCGCAATGTTGAAATGCCGTAACCTTTTTTGCGCAGCTCATGAGCCAAATCCACACGGCCTGCTTCGGCATCATCGGTGCGCGACAATGCAGAAAAGTACTTTCGTACTTTAGCTTTTGCAGAAGGAGTTACTACAATATTGAGCCAGTCATGGCTAGGTTTTGCGTTTTTATTGGTTAGCACTTCAATGCGGTCGCCGTTGCGCAAACGATACGTAAGTGGCACAACCGATCCGTTAACTTTTGCGCCTACGCAATGATTTCCCACTTCTGTGTGTACCGAGTAGGCAAAGTCCAGAGGCGTTGAATCTCGACGCAAGCTTACAACCTCGCCTTTTGGCGTAAATACAAAGATTTCGTCCTCAAAAAGATCAAGACGCAAGTTGTGCATAAATTCATGCGGATCTTCTAGGTCTTCATCAACTGCCCAGTCGAGGCTTCGGCGAATCCAGTTTATCTGCGAATCAATTTCTTCTTCATCGCGCGACATTTTACCCGTACTGCTACCATTTTTCTTGTACAGCCAATGTGCCGCAATACCATATTCTGCCTGGTCGTGCATTTCAAACGTTCTAATTTGGATCTCAATAGGACGCGCGTCTACACCCACAACTGTTGTATGAAGCGAACGGTATCCATTAGGCTTAGGCATAGCAATATAGTCTTTAAACCTACCAGGCAAAGGATGCCAGATCGTATGCACTGCACCAAGCGCTAAATAACAGTCGCCCACCGATTTGGTAAGCACGCGAATAGCAACGAGGTCATAAATATCATTAAAGCTTTTATCTTTTCTCAGCATTTTTTGATAAATTGACCACAGATGTTTTGGACGACCTTGAATCTGAAAATCACTTATACCAACTTTGTGTAATTCTTGTTCAAGCATATGGATTGTACTGGTAATATTTTGTTCACGTTGTGCACGTGTTTCTTGCACCATAAGTGCAACATGCTCATATTCATCGTGTTCAAGATACAAAAATGCTAAATCTTCGAGCTCCCACTTAATAGAGCTGATACCGAGCCTATCCGCCAAAGGCGCATAAACATCCATGGTTTCGCGCGCTTTAAAGTTTCGACGATGGGGCGGAAGCGCAGCAAGCGTACGCATATTGTGCAAACGGTCGGCAAGCTTGATGATGATAACGCGAATGTCTTTAGACATTGCCAAAAACATTTTACGCAGGTTAAGAGCTTGCTTTTCGTCCATTGAACTTACTTCAATGGAGGTAAGTTTAGTTACACCGTCTACCAAATCCATAACGGTCTCACCAAAAAGATTGCGTATATCCTCAAGCGTTGCAGACGTATCTTCAACCGTGTCGTGCAAAAGCGCAGCGCAAATTGAGTCTTCGTCCATATGCAAGTCTTTTGCCAAAATAAAGGCAACTTCTACGGGATGGTTGATGTAAGGCTCACCTGATTGGCGCATTTGCTTTTTATGGTAAGTAGAAGCAAAATCATACGCTTCGTCTAAACGTTTAACCGCTTCAAAACCTAAATAATGTGCACAAATCGAACGAAGCGGACGCCAATTGTCTGCTTGCGGAACGCCAGCTTTTCTTACGTATGGTTCTAGCTGCCCCTCTTTTGACGCAGGCGCATCCGCACTTAGCTGCGCTGGATCCTGCTTGTTATTCTTAACATTATTCATGAGCAACTCTTTCGTCTACAATGTTCCCGAATGCAGGAAGGATAGGTCTTTGAACACGAGCGAGCATCTCAGCGCGCGTTGCCGCGTGTGCCCACGCGCTCATTTGATCAAACTCTTCCCACATACGCAAGCCTTCAACATAGCGTATCGACTTCTCAAGCATAACAGGAATCGTGAGTAAAGTGTCTGATAAATCAAATATATCAGCATGATTAAAGGTAAGTGTTACACGCTGTAGGGCAACATCGGCCTGAGAAAGGGTATGCGCGTTGTAATCAATGAGCTTCAATTCTTTAAAAATCTGCAAAGCAGCCTCAATAGTAGACACACTATATGCAGGTGAGTACCCCTTTTCTTTTTGCGTGCGAGCGTGAGGTGCTTCGTTTGTGTGTTCTGTACGAACGCACTCAGAATCGGATTTTTCACATGCGACTGGACTACAAGATGCGCCATGTGAACGGGAAATATCACACCAAGTTGTAGCGTCTTGTACGTCTTTAAGCAAAACAGTTACGGTGGCTACGGTAGCGTCCTCATCGTGGGTGTCTTTGGACAATACCTTGGAAGCCGCCCCTTTTCGCGCGGTTTGCACAAGTGCTGTATATATGCACTGTAAATCATCTGCACAAGGAGCAGTTGTAGACAAGATATATCGTGCAGAAGCAATATCGTGTTTGGTGTAGAGAGCATAAATTTCAGATGGTTTATGATCTCTTCCAGCGCGCCCACTCATCTGATTAAAATCGTGCGCGGTAAAGGGCATATTATACAGAACAACACGTCGAACATCAGAAATATTAACTCCCTCGCCAAAAGCACTGGTAGCTATAACTGCAATAAGATCACCTGCACGAAAAGCCGTTTGCACTTGTACACGCACATCTCGCGATAAACCAGCATGGTAAAATGCAATTTGCGGTGCAAATTCAGGTAGGCGATGGCGCAAAATATGTACAAGCTGGAGAGCTTTTATACGGGAATTAACATACACAACAGTTTTTTCGCCGTCGGCAATGAGGTTAACCAATATCTCGTCACGATTATTAGCGTTGCGTCTATCAATAATGTCTAAATTAGAACGCTGCGAATCATCCAAAATAACATGCTGCGCACCTATGTGTGCAAGTCGTAAAATCTCACGGGCACAATCGGTAGAAACCGTTGCACTGACTGCCAAGGTAACAGGATTACCAAGCACGTCAAGTACCTGCGGCATACAACTATATGCGCTGCGTGTACCACGCTTTGCTTCGGCCATATGATGAGCTTCATCAAACACAACAAAAGCAGTTGTGCCTACAAACTCGCGCGCATGAAGCGCTAAAAACTCGGGCGTGGTCATTACAATATCGCAGGTTCCATCTTTAATGTGTTGATAGATCTCTAGGCGCTTTGACTGGGGCGTTTCTCCGTTAAGCACGCAAACGCGCACGCCAAATTTTGAGCACACATCACTTATATGATAGCTTTGGTCGTTTACAAGGGCGCGCAACGGATACACAAAAATGCTTAAACCCTTACGTTTAATTGCGCACATACATGCAAACAGCTGAAAAATCAAAGATTTGCCTCGACCGGTTGCCATAACACACAAACAGTTGTTGTTGTGTCTGAGCATGTTAAGCGCATATGCTTGCACAGGAAGCAGCGCATGGTCACCGATGAGTTGTCTCCGCAAAAAGTTCTCAAGCTCATCATCAGTTTTTTGTTCAAGTTCGCTTCTCAATGCCAGCGACTCATGATTAAGCTCGCCATCAAGTTCTCTTTGAGGAAGACTCAGCCGAGAAAATGCACAGGTATCACAATGTGCATGCTTGGTATCCTGTTTGCGCACAATAATATCTTTAATCATGAGCTTAGGCTTAACACGGCCTTGCCAAACCTCATTAACAGGGTTAAAGACAATATCGCAGGTTTCGTGTAACGACATAAGATTTTGAATATGAGATGCCTTAAAAACAATGGATGAGAGGCGCACTTTGTGCTGCTGCGCAACAAAGCGCATATGATTATTATGAGCACCAACACGCATTTTATTGCGCATTTCAATGTTATGAGCTGCAAAAATTGGACGCTCGTTGCCCGATCCAAAAGGTTGCAACATTTCTAAAGAATCAAGATCTGATACGGTAATTTCGGACAAATCAACTGGTATAACCAATTCACGCGGTGCATAAAGCGCCGAGGCAGGCAAAGCGTCAATTGTGCGTTCAACGTGTTGAATTATGGTAGGAAGAATATGAGGCGAACACGTAAATCCAACTGCCGCAGCATGTCCGCCAAAACGAATAAGCTGCGATCCAAACCTCTCAACAACATCAAAAAGATTAACGTTGCCAACGCTTCTTCCCGAACACTTTGCACTACCTTGAGCAATTGAGCACGCAAACGCGGGCAATTCATAGGCACGCGCAAGACGAGAAGCAACAATGCCGATAACGCCTTCATTCCACTTTGAACTTGAAACAAATATCACATGTTTTTGCTGCTTGAGCGCGTCTTTTGCCTGTTTAAATGCTTCATCGCAAGCTTTTTTCTCAAGATTTCTACGGCAAATATTTAATTCTTCAAGCTCATTTGCATACGTATATGCTTCACTTAAACTTTGCGCCTGCAACAAATTATATGCCGTTTGAACACGATCAAGCCTTCCTGCAGCATTAAGGCGCGGAATCAAAGAACTTGCGAGCTCCTCGGGCATCGTAGCGTGAATATCAATTCCGCACACACGAGCAAGAGCACTTAAGCCCAAACGACTTGACGCACGAATACAACGAATACCTTCGGTAACTAAAGCGCGATTTTCTGGAGTAAGCTTTACACGATCGGAAATAGTTCCAAGCGTTGCTACATCAAGATAATCTTTCCATAGATAAGGCTTACCGTATGCAGCACCAAGCACATCAACAAGCTTAAGCGCAACACCTGCACCAGCAAGCTCAAATGATGCGCACGATGGGTTAAGCTTTGGATTTGCGGTGGGCACCACGGGAAGAGTTTTTGCAGTAGGCTCGTGGTGGTCGGTAATAACTACGTCTACGCCATGCTTGATACTATATAAGCACTGCTCATATGCATCAATACCGTTATCAACGGTAATAATAAGATTGGGGTTATACGCCGCTACAAGGCGGTCAAACGCAGCCTTAGAAAGGCTATAACCCTCATGAACGCGGCTTGGAATAAACGGATACACGCGCGCACCAAGCGTTTTAAGTGCATCGGTTAAGAGTGCTGTTGCACATATACCGTCTACATCAAAATCACCAAACACCACAATACGCTCGTGTGAATCAAGCGCATGCTGAACGCGGTCTGCCACAGCCGCTAAACCTGGAATAAAGAGCGGATTTACCCAATCACGTTCAAGCGAAGCCGTTAAAAAGCGCTCAATCTGTTCTTGCGTGGTATAGCCGCGCGATACCAAAACACGCGCAACAAGCCGAGGCAATCTGCACGTGTTTATAAGCTTATCTTCAAGCTCAAGATCTCTGGATAACAGTTGCCAGCGATTATGTTGCGTTGAACCAATCATAAGGCTCTCAACTAACGATTACGAGCTACACTGTTAAGTTCGTCGTGATTAAGCTGCTGCGTATGACTTGCATATTTTTGCTCGATACGCGCCCAACGCTTTTCGTGAGTTTTCCAAATAGCTAACAGCGGAGAAGCAACTCCAAAGCTTGACCATGTACCCAAAATTTCTCCGATGAGCATAGCAAGCGCAAAGTCTTTAAGCGTTTGACCGCCAAGAACAAGCATAATTGCAACTGGTACCACAGAGGTGATTGTCGTGTTAATGGTACGAACAAATACTTCGTTAATTGAGAAATTACAAATTTCATAATAGGTATGATGAATGCCATCGTGAAGATGTTTGGCGTTTTCGTCCATACGGTTAAATTCAACAACCGTATCGTAGAGCGAATATCCCATAATGGTCAAAAGTGCAGCTACCACGTTAGGTGTAATAGGCGTTTGAGTCCATGCATAAATTCCCAGAGTAATTACAAGGTCGTGAATAAGCGCGATAACTGCGGTAATAGACATTTTGAATTCGTAACGAATTGAAACGTACACAATAATCAAAACAATTGCGATACAAAATGCAAAGGCAGACGCGCGCGTGATATCTTGACCCCAGTCAGGACCGATCGTAGTAACGGTATACGAATCGTCGGCAAGACCCAAGCTTTTTGCAGCAGCAGCAGCGTGAGCATTTGCAACTTCGGGGTTTGTGGTGTCAGAGCGCACCAAAAATCCTTGTGCTGCATCAGAAACACTGGTTTGAACAACAGGATCATTCTCCCCTGCTTGAAGCAGAGCGTCACGCATAGCAGCTATTGTTATAGAGCCCGTATCGTGAAAATCAATGGTAGTTCCGCCTTGAAATTCAATACCAAACACCAAGCCTTTAAGAACTAAACCTACAACAGCTAACACTACCAACACGCTTGAAATGCTTAAGAACACACGACGGTGAGGGATAAAGCTGATTTCTTTTCTAAAATGACTACGCATGCTCAACACCTCCTTTTTGAGCAAGCTCGTCTCGTTTGCGCTGCGCCTCGTCTACATCTTGTGAAACACCCCAAAAACGAGGATGTTTTTCAATGGCATGAAGCGCGAGTAAGCGTAAAGCCGGGGCTTTAAAGAAAAACATGGTGGCAATATCACACACAATACCTAAGGCAAGTGTGAGACCAAAACCTTTCACGGCACCAACTGCAACAAAGAAAAGCGAAAGTGCCGTAACCATGGTAACAGCATCGGCGTCCAATGACGTCATAATTCCGTGCTTTGAACCCGAAACAGCTGCGTCTTTAATACGTTTGCCCATACGAATTTCTTCGCGGAAACGCTCAAGAACCAAAATAGAGGAATCGGCAGCCGATCCTGTGGTTAATACAATACCTGCAAGACCAGGCAATGTAAGTGCAAACGCACCAAAGTGAGAAAGCAGTGCTAAAAGTCCTAAATACAACACGGCAAAGACTGCCAAAGAGCCCATCGTAAGCAAACCAAGTGCACGATAAAAAATAAACAGGTAAATAATAACAGCCACGGCTCCGACAGCAATTGCAAAAATGCCTTGATGCAGCGAATCTTGACCAAGCGTTGGGCCAACAACTCTACTTTCTGAATAGCTAAGCTTAACGGGTAGTGAACCACTATCAAGCACGGTCTTAAGGTCTTTTGCCTGCTGAAGTGTAAAGTTTCCCGTAATGGAAACCTGACCGCCGTTGATCTCATTTTGAACCGCAGGAGCTGAATATACTTTTCCATCCAAGGTGATTGCAATGCGACCCTTGGTAGGTGCCAGCTCGCGCGTAACATCAGCAAATTGCTTTGAACCCTCATCGTCTAAGGAGATATTAACAGAGTAGCCACCTTTTGCATTTTGCGTGCTTTGTTCTACCGATGTTTTTACAATGTGAGAACCGTCCAAAAATGAGGTATACGTATTATCTTCAAGTTCTACACCTTCGGTACCTGCTTGAAGTTTAAGCAATGCATCAGCGTCACCAATATCGTCTAAACGAACAAACTGCAGATTACCCGTTTGTCCAATCGTTTTAATAGCAGCTTTTGCATCGGTTGCGCCTGGAATTTGAACCAGAATAGACGTAGCACCTTGTTGCTGCACCGTTGTTTCGGAAGCGCCTAACGCATTCACACGCTTTTGAATAATATTGGTAGCGATTTGCATTTCCTCGGCCGAAGGGGTCGATCCATCGGGGCGCGAAGCGGTCATAATAACCGATACACCGCCTTGAATATCAAGACCCTTTGTGATTTTCTCACCAAGCGGCGTAAAGCCAATAACGGCAACCACCAGCACAATTACCAACAATACCAAGGAAGAGATCCAACGGCGTTGATGAGGTGTTATACGCGTTTTCCGCGAGGAATTTCTTCTACGCTGAGATGAGCCACGCGAGATGTCCTGACCATTCCATCGTGCAAACCCCGAATGTTCTTGACGAGGTTTTATGTCTTTTATCATAGTAGTCTCTTTCGTAATCTTTGAGCACTCACACAAAATTATGTAAAGATATACAACGAAACTTAATTATAAACAAAAGTAGCTTAAATCTCATGGCAAACGAGTGCACAAATTATATTCAGACAACCGTAATTACTCTCGTTAAACCACAATCTTGATCGCTTTGTATGAGAGGACGTGATTGTATATAGAGAATATATTTTCCTTTTGTCTTAGGCTTCCAGGTAAAATCGGTCTCACTGCTCCAGTCACGTATTACCTCGGTGGCAGTGGGATCATAATTTTTATATGCCCTGTACATAATATCGTAATTGGATAAGTTTTCTTTAACTTTGCGCGCGACAATCCTAAATTCAGGAGTGATCTTGTCGTTGTGGCATGAGTCGATATGTATGTTTTGCTCGCCATCTTGAGCAGAAATTGTGCACGAAACATGCTGAACCCCAGGATAGCTATTGCGACAATCCTCCCATTGATCATAACGGTAAAGCAGTTCGTTCATACGAGCATCAGAATCTGTATTCGATAAAATATCAGCTACCAAAGCACTTACACGGTCAGCACCGCTGGAATTAAGGTGTTCCACATCGTAAAACTGTAGTAACGAAGGACGATACTGATTATCTTTAACTAAGTTAAGATCTATGTACCGTGAACCATATTTTTGTGCTAGAGCCTCAAGCGGTTTCATCATAGAAGGATACACGCCCTTGTCATTTACAAACACAAAACTAGGATATGGCGCAATAACTGTGATGAGCTCAATATTGTGTTCCTTACAATACTTGCAAATTTCCTCATACGTTTTCATATGTTCGTCTGAAAGCTTGCCAAACTCAAAGGGCGTTAGCGTGCGTTTATTCAAATCAACACCATGGTCAAACCATTTAGTATTACTAGAGTAATTACCATATCCATTTGCGTAATAATGCCAGGTATGATAATGAATAACAGAATCTGCAATTCGATCAGTTGAAGATAATCTTTGTGATAAATTGTTCAACGGATCAGATTTACGATTGACATGATAACCCCACAGAACAGGGTAATTAAGGGAGTCACGCTTACCAAAATAATGAGGGTCAAAAACCGTTTGTGATACATCTTTTAGATAGTACGGCAATGATAAGTCGCTTAAATAACCCGTTGAAAAAATGGCATGCCTTTTAAGATCAGCTTCGTTTGGGTCATCCCAAAGACTTTCATGGCGAAGTCCTAAAATAACGCGAGAAATTCCTCGTGTTTCGTGAGTTTTTTTAATGGCATGAAAGCTATCGTGCAAGCTTTGAAGTGGCACTGCAACGGTATAGGTAGTTGTATGAAGCTTATCATCCAAAATAGTAGGATTGATTGTACGTTCAGCATAAGACGATCCCGTAATAATAGTGTCAACATGAGAGGCTTTATTAAAGGCTTCCCATGAAATGAGCGACCATGATGAGTACGGAACAAACGCACACATTAAAGCTACATTGATAAGACAAAACACAATCATAAAAATCAGCGCGGCTACGCAACGGCGAATAACACGCTGCTTAAACGAAAAAGAGGAAGTCTTTGATTGATCGTTTTTCAAGGAGGCACACGCAACCTGAGAAATGCTCGTATCAGTGTGGTGTGTGAGTTTAGTAATTGGCATACATAAACCCTCCGTGATTTGAACTTAAGTAGCTTGCAAATACCAGTACTAAAAATACAGCAATATAAAGTGCATAACGCGCTATGTGGTGTTGTTTGTCAAAATATGCAAGAGTGTTCCCACCACGTTCGTTGATGAAACTTACTACAAAGACCACTACACACATTACAAAGCTCAACGCAATGGCAAGAATCTGGTCCTCTTTAATGCCTATGCTATAAAGTGTTGGATAAAGCATATGTGCATGAAACGAGAACACCGTGTTGTAGAGGCAGGTAAACGAGGTTTGTGCATCAAAGATACGGTCGAAGTACCAGCCAATGTTTACCAC
>NZ_CFRCNA010000023.1:0-19945 GCF_986145555.1 Fannyhessea sp. | reverse complement strand
GGTAAAATGCTCTATAGAGACGCACAAACTGGGAAAAGCGTAAATATCCAACATTACTTAAGCATGGCAAGACCACAGTCGGTAGGTTTAGTTAGAACAGACAATTTAAAGCTTTCATATCGGGTTAGAAATTTTGTAACACAAACTAGGAGGTAACAATGGTTGATTATGAGCAAGCTCTATCTATTGCAAAAGACCTTTTAGGAAAAGCTGATACATATTGCGAATATAAAGATTATTATGTGTTTTCCTATCACACCCCCGTAGTTTGGGAGTCAGGCGCGAATGTTGTCGCTATAGAGAAAAAGACTGGGAAAGCCTATAGCTTTATTGGAGTAATCACAAAGCTTGGGGAAATACTTCGCGAAGGCAAGGTACACCAAGAGTAACCGTTTCTAGAGGTTGACACCACCCTCGAGCAATGGCAAAATTACATGCTGTAATGGGTTGTTGTATAGGAGGATTACGCCTTGCTGGAGGAGACTCCGGTGCAAATCCGGGCGCCCATTACATTAGCCGCTCTTTGGAGCGGTTTTTTATTAGGAAAACACCATGGCAAGTAAAAAATTGTCCTAAGCTCCTTTTGTCCTATAACTAAAAATATGCAAAGATTTTTTCGGTGTATGAGCTTTTTGTTTTTAATTGTATTAAGTGTAATTTTAAGTTATAGGTCATGTGTACAATCGTTCTCGCAATTTTAACGGCGGTATTAACAGCCACAGCCGAAGAAATACGAGAACGATTAAAACAACAAAAGCCTAAACAATAAAAGGCTTGAAGTTCAAGGGGTGTTTCGGTCTCTGCGCTCCTTGGACTCCCATAGTAGCAAGGGGGATATAAATATGCAAGAAGCAATCATTATATGTGTAACAGCATTTATAACACACATTATTTATCGAGCCTATAAACAATATAAGGGGGTAAACCATGGCAACGACTGAAGCACAAAGACGCGCAAGTACTAAATAACGGCAAAGAAACGTAAAATGTCAGATATTTTTTTCTTTACTACAAAGAGGTATTACGTGCAGTGTTAGCAATTACTTGTGTTGTTATACAAGTAAAAAATAGAGGCGACAACCTCAGGCAGCTGCCCGAAGCTGCCACCTCTATCTCTTCTCACTATACACCAATTTATTTGCTTATCAAAGGTACGCCCGCACGCCTTTAATGTTCCCGCTGTACAGAACATATTTGAGCATTCAGTACGCCTGATACTCTTTCTTACATGTGAGACATAGCTTTAGCATTATTGGATGAAAATAAATATATCAAACTCTAATATGTAACGAAGGATACAATAATATCCAGCAACAACCACAAATGAACTAAAATGATTACATTGAACAAGTTAGGGGTTGTTGCTATTGTCGTTAATACTCTAAAGCAAGTAATAGCAGGTGTTTTATCAGGGTTATCCTGTATATGCTTTTGAAAGACAAAAACGACATTCGCACACTTATTGTAAAAGACATGCAAGCTCACAATCCAAATGAGCAGCAATAATCGCCTGACCAGCAGTGTACAACGAGCAACAACAAGTAAAGTGTCATCGCAATAACCAGATTTTATACGCCTGTAAAAAACGAATCAGAAGAAAATTGTTTCGCAAAAAATGGGGGGGGGCTAGGAGGAATAGATGAAATACGATATCGACTCCGTTTATACATGCAAGGACGTATGCACACGAATCTGCGCACTTAAGCCGCGGACTTAATCCGCACACCCAACGTACGCCCAACGCACGCCCATCGCGCCCTTAATCCGCATGTCCAACGCACGCTTAATCCGCACGCTTAATCCGCCTTCAACATTAAGCAAACGTTTTCAATATGCCAGCTCTGCGGAAATAGATCAACTGGTGTAATCTTTGCAGGTAGATATGCGCCTTTATCAATAAATCGACGTATATCACGCGCAAGCGTTTGTGGATCGCACGAAACATACGCAATTGCGCGCGCCCCACTTTGTGACAATTTATCGCAAACGCCTGCTTCCAAACCAGCTCGCGGTGGGTCAACCACAATGACATCGGTATGAGCTTTTGGATATTCGCGCAGAGCATCTCCGCCAATTGCCTGAACGTTATGTAAATTAAAAAGTTTAATATGTCTGCGCAAATCCTGAATAGAACTACCTTGCGCTTCAACACCTATAACATCACGCGCTCGCTCGGCAAGTGGAAGCGTAAACGTTCCTGCTCCGCAATACAAGTCAAGTGCTGTTTCGTTTGGCTGTACATCCAAATCATCAATAACACGCTCAATGAGTTTTTCGGCATTGTGTGTATTAACTTGAAAAAACGAAGGAGCAGAAATCCGCATACGTCTACCTGCGATAAGCTCTTCCCAATAACCTTTGCCGTACAATTTTTCTACGCCGCACACACGCCTCGCGCGACGCGATCCTTTGGTTAGAACACGTACAATGGAAGTGAGCTCTGGCGCTGCCGAATTCAGAATTTTTACCACATAGCCACGCGGAAAAGCACCAGGAGTGGTCCAAAGCGCTAGTTCTACGTCTTTTGTACGAACCGAAGTTCTCAGTGCAATGCGCTCGATACCCAACTCCTGTGAGCGTGCAATAAATTGCAGCGCGCCCGTAATTGATTTGGTCAGTTTGGAAAAACGTTTATCAACAAGTGCACAACTTAAAACTTGGATAAGCCGCTTTTGAATAGGATCATACATACCAAAATAAAAGGTATTATGTTCTGTACTTGCACTGAGCTCAATTTTATTGCGATAGCCCCATTGCTTTTTAGAAGGAATTACATCTCTTACTAACGTTTGTGCTTCATCGGGCTCTATATGTGCCGTGCGTATAAGCGCGCCCACAACATTTGCTTTTTTAGCTTTGAGCTGCTCGTCATATGCAAGGTTTGCCCACGGACATCCACCTGCTTGTTCGTCGTATGAATACGCCGGTTTTACTCTATAAGGCGATGCGGCAAGAATCCGCGTTACCTCGGCTCGTAGATAGTGCTTGGCTTCCTCGGTGATTGCAGCTTCGCATACGTCGCCTGTTACTGCTCCGCGTACAAACACGCACTTGCCATCTGGCATATGCGCGATAGCTTCGGCTCCGTATGACATACGTTCTATGGTTATGGGCCCTATAATCGTAGCGTTTTGACGCAAAATCACCGTATACCTTTCTCACAAGTGGTAAAACAGTTACTATTTTAATAGCTATTGGCACGGTGAGAGGAGCAAAATGGCGTCTTTTGAATCGCTTTCATCATTTGAACGTTTTACGCCACAATTTTCTCAAAACGACAAACGCACAATTACCTTGCTTACGCAGGCGTTAAGTGCGCGCATGAGTGAGGTTAACCCTCGGCGTTTTGCGCATTGTAAAAGTGTTGCTCAAACTGCTGCGTACATGGCAAAAGTTTATCAGCAGAATCAAACACATGCCTATATTGCTGGTCTTTTGCACGATTGGGATAAGATTTTAAGTACACCTGATCAAATTGAAAAGGCACGGCATTACAACATCGATATGGGCGCACCTTTGGAGCAAACCTGTCATCTTTTACATGGTCTCACTGCTGCTTGTGAGTTACACGAACGCTTTCCTGAGCTATCAGATGATATTATCGACGCGATTCGTTATCACACAATTGCACGGACTAACATGAGCGCACTTGATATGATCGTTTTTGTTGCCGATGGAATTGAACCGCTGAGGAAGCCCTATCCTACGCTTGATGCTATTCGCGCATCTGTTGGGACACAACCTCTTGATCGCGTCTTTTTTGAGTCGTTTACCAGCGGTCTTGTGTACGTTCTTAAAACGCAGCGTTATCTTTATCCGCCAAGTATTCAGCTTTATAATCACTATATTCGTACGTTTGCTCATATTGGAAAGTAGTATTGTGGTGCACTTTAGTGAAAAAACGCTTGCTTTATGTGTTGCTCAGATATTGCATAGTAAAAAAGCCGAGCATACAGCTCTTATTACGTTGCCACCTGAGCGTGGCTTGTGTCCATACATGGTGGTCGCAACTGCGTGTAATCGTATTCATTTACACGCGCTGTTACAAGACGTTGAAGATGGCGTACGCAAACAGGCGCACGAGGTTCCAAGCGCCGTGGAAGGCATTCATGCCGATTCGTGGGTGGTACTCGATTACGGCTGTGTTATGGTGCACATTTGCACCGCCGAAATTCGCACGCTGTATCGGTTGGAATATATTTGGGAAGAAAGTTCTGTACAATATTTAGATGACTGTACGTATGCGGATAAAGATAGTTTTGAGAACCGCTGCGCGAACGACGCACAACTAACAAAATGACACGCACTTGAGCTCTCGCAGACACCCTTTATAAATGCGTGGGTAACGTTACCGTAAATGTGGTGCCTGTTTCTGCCGTACTTTCAACTTTAATGGTGCCTTTATGCGACTTTACCAAACCAAGCGCAATTGAGAGCCCCAGTCCAAAACCACCTTTTTTATTGGTTTTACAGCGCGCTTTGTCGCTTCGATAAAAACGGTCAAAAATATGTGCCTGGTCTTCTTTGCTGATAACTTCGCCTTGATTGGTAAAACTCAGTTGCAAAGCATTTCCTGCTGCTTTATTTGTTTTTGTAAGGTTTATTTGAATGACCGAAGACTTGGCAGCATATTTACATGCATTATCCAGCAAGATGTGTACAAGTCGTTTGAGTTTTTCCTCGTCGCCAAATAGATATAAATCTCTTGGAATATCAGTTTGAATGGTGCACCCATGTTCAAACGCCAAGGTATCAAACTCAAGCGCAGCTTCATATACCATGTCAGAAAAATTAAAGCGCGCGGGATGTAAAATATTGGGTGCACCAGCAGCAGCCTCATCGCTTTGTGCAAGTTCCAAAAGATCGTTAATCATCTGTTTGAGCTGCAACACTTCTTCTGAAGTATTTTGAACCCATTTACGCTCTTCCGCCTCTAAGCGCGAGCTGTGGAGCAAAATATCGGTATTAGCAATAATCACCGAAAGCGGAGTTTTAAGTTCATGCGATACATTTCCCAAAAAGACGCGCTGTCGGTGCATTGCCTCTTCGACAGGTTTAATTGCCCAGGTTGAAAGACCCCATGCAATACCTGTGATAACTACTACGGTAGCGGCCATAATACACGAAACCATAATGATGCTTTGAGAAAATGAAAAGTCAAAAGCCGAGGTATCAACAAAAGCAATGGTATCACCACGTTTAAGCCATCTCACATGGTAATCGGTGAGTTTGCCGCGTGTGTCAGAGCTTTCCATAATTTGCGTGCAGACCTCTTTAATGGGCGCGGATCCAATATAATCAGGATGTTCACTTGGCTTAATTTCTCCCTGATCGCCAAGCTTAACCACCATAGATAGCATGTTAGATGTGCCGGCAATATCGTTATGGTGATAGGGTACTTGTCCAAAATGCTCAATATCAGGGTTATCCTCGGAAATAATATATTCAAGATAATTATTAAACTTAATTTCTTGTGTATGATAGGTAAGATACATAGAAATGCAGGTATGCGCTATGAGGGTGCCTTCAACAAGAATGACGATACTCAATAGGAATTTATATTTAAGTGCTTTGAGCATGACCATTTTTTGTTTACACATGAACGAGCCTTATCAATCGTAATTTCTACAGCACATAAAACAGGAGTACCATGCCGATTGTGCTGAGATTACCATGTTTACATACATCTATTGTCTAATATGTTTCAAGACGATAGCCCAACATACGAAGGGTAGTAATTTGCACCTTTGAATGAACGTATGCCAGCTTTTTGCGCAAAAATGAAACGTAGGCTTCTACCGAATTTTCTGACGCATCAGCTGTGGTACCCCATACATAGGTTAACAAATCCTGCTTGGACACTACACGTGACGGCGCGCTCAGTAACATTTTTAAGACTTCAAATTCTTTACCAGAAAGATGAACGGAATGATTTTTGCACATAAGGTCGTGCGTACTTAAATCAAGCGAAAAATCGGCAAACTTCATCTGCTCGATAATTACATCTCCTTGCCTACGAGTAAGCGCGCGTAAACGAGCAAGTAATTCGGGAGCTTCAAAAGGTTTGGTAAGATAATCATCGGCACCGGCGTCAAGGCCATCAACTTTATCTTGTGTAGATGTCCGAGCAGTAAGAATTAAAATAGGCATAGAATCGCCACTACGTCGAACTTCTTTGACAATATCAAGACCGTCCATGCCAGGAAGCATTCTATCTACAATAGCCGCATCATATAATCCGCTTTGGCACGAGATGAGTCCTGATTTTCCGTCATATACGGCTTCAGCGTGGTAATGAGCATCTGTTAGAATACGAACGATAGCATCTGCTAAATTTTTTTCGTCTTCTATAACCAAAATGTTCATAGCCGCCTCCTTAGCGAAAATTTTCAACAATACATGTTTGTTTTAAAAGTATACTTGTACAGGTGAATAAATCTTATATATACCAGTTTATGCATGAAACTTAATTTCTGCTGAAACTATGAACTTTTTTATAAAAAACCAAAGATTTTAGTAAGAGTTCACAAAAACGACACGGTTTTTTACTGTTATAATGTCGTATAGTAAACATTGCTTAAGTGGCAAAGCGACGCACTTTTTCTTCGTATCCATCGCGTCGCGTGTGTAAAGGAGTTCTACTTTGGCTGTAAAGATTCGTCTTGCTCGTCATGGAGCAAAAAAGCGTCCGTATTACCGTGTTGTTGTTGCTGATGGTCGCATGCCTCGTGACGGTCGTTACATTGAACAAATTGGTAGCTATAATCCGCTCACCAATCCAAAGTCAATTGATATCGATTTAGAAAAGGTTGATGCATGGGTAGCTAAAGGAGCTCAGCCTTCTTCTACCGTTTCTCACCTTATCGACATTGTACGTAGCGGTGCTGCTGCTCCAGAGAAGAAGCGTAAACTCTCTAAGAAAGCTGCTGCTAAGGCTCAAGCTGCTGCAGAAGAAGCTGCTGCTGCAGAAGACGCAGCTCAAGATGCGGAGTAGTTAACGTGAGTGATCAAATTCAGGAAAACGTCATGGATCAGGATATTCCTGAAACCCATGAAGAGCTCAACACTCAAGACGCGCAAGATAGCGCACATGCTGCGTCGCATAAAGAGTCTCTTTCTACGTTGCCTTTAGCAGAAGGTGAGCTTGCTTCCGATAAAGTTGCTGATCTTGTTGAATACATTGTATGTGGTCTGGTAACCAATAAAGAAGCTGTTGCGCTTGATGTTACCGATAGTAACGGCGCAGCGCTCATCGAGATTTCGTGCGCCGAAGAAGATGCAGGTCGTATTATTGGTCGCAAGGGTCGCACCATTAAAGCAATTCGTACACTTGCTCGTGCTCTTGGTTCGCGTGTAAACACAGCTGTTGAGGTTGAGGTTTTAGGATAAGTTATGTCTTGCCCGGAATATAGCGTGTTTGCTCGCATTTCTAAGGTATATGGTAATAAAGGAGAAGTCGTTGCACACTTTGTGCACGGCTTTTCTTTTACACCCACCTCAAAGCAAGAGCTCTATTGCATACCTCCCATGTTGCACCGTCCGCGTGTGCTTCACGTACAAGCGGCCACGTGCGCAGCCGATGGACTTGTTTTGTCGTGCACAGAGCTTGACTCGCGAAGTTTAGCCGAGTCGTATGTAGGTACTTATTTGGCTATCAACCGTTGTGATTTAACGGATGAGCAGGCAAAGCAAAGTATTGAACCTGTGCTCAATAAAGCGGTGCATGATAAGCGGTTTGGTGATTTAGGTGTTGTAAGCGAGGTTCTTAGAAGCTCGGCTCAAGACACGCTTTTAGTACACGGTAGGTCCTCTGATGTGATGATTCCGCTTGTTCCTGAGTTTGTAGATGATATAACAGCAGATACAGATGTTATAACTACGCATATTCCGCAAAGCCTTCTTGATTTGCAAAGTAGGTTGTAAGTGCATGATTAGCTTTGAAGTGCTTTCGATATTTCCTAACTTGTTTCAGCCATATATGGATGCGTCCATTATGGGCAGGGCACGTGCGCATAATCTCTATTCGCTTACAACGTACGACTTACGTAGCTGGACTCACGACGCACACCACAGTGTAGATGACGCGCCATACGGTGGAGGACAGGGAATGCTTATGAAGTGCGAGCCTTTTTTTGAAGCGTTTTCTGAAATTTCTTCGTATAGCGCAGAAAAGCCCTACATTGTTATGTTTTCTCCGTGCGGTAAACGTTTTACACAAGCCTGTGCTGCTGAACTTTCGCACAAAAAGCGCGTGCTGTTTGCATGCGGCCACTATGAAGGTATTGATGAGCGCGTCTACCAAAAAGCCGACGCTATTTATTCGTTAGGCGATTATGTACTTACTGGTGCCGAATTAGCAACGCTTGTGGTGCTTGATGCTACTATTAGGCTCATACCTGGAGCTTTAGGTGATGCACAAAGTGCTTGTGACGAATCATTTTCTGACGCGGGGTTGCTTGAATATGCGCAGTACACGCGTCCGCGTGAGGTAGAGGGAGCGCGTGTTCCTGATGTTCTGCTCAGCGGTAATCATGAAGCAATTAAAACGTGGAAACGTATGAATGCGCTTGAAAGAACGGCTCGTTGGCGTCCTGATTTGTTATCGAGCGCAACGCTTACCGATAAAGAGTATGATTTTGTTCAAAATCTAACATCTTATAGAAAAGAAATGTGATGCGTATGAGACATATGCAACCTCAACAAGAGCGTAGTTCATTTTTAAGAACGTGTTTTGACTGGGTCATAACACTTGCAATATCTGCAGGTATTGTGTTTGTAATTCACGCTTTTGTGGCGGAAGTGTATTTGGTGCCTACGGGCTCTATGCTTTCCACCGTGCAGCTACAAGATCGCCTTATTGGAGAAAAGATCAGCTATAAGTTTGGCAAACCTCAAGCAGGCGATATTATTACGTTTAACGATCCTGCAGGTACAGGACATACTCTGCTTAAGCGTGTTATTGCAACTGAGGGTCAAACCATAGATTTGCGTGATGGCAATGTTTATGTTGATAACAAAAAACTTAACGAACCTTATGTTAATCATCAACCCACCGAGCCTATTACCAATCAGGGAGTAGGTCCACAAGGTGCAATCACGTTTCCTTATACGGTGCCTGCACATTGTATATGGGTAATGGGGGATAACCGAGGCAATTCGCTTGATTCGCGTTGGTTTGGTGCAGTGGATATCTCTTCTGTTTCGTCGCGCGGATTTTGGATTATTTGGCCGTTTGACCATGCAAAAAGTTTGGAGCGTCCGCATTAAAGCGTGGCGCGCGTGTGTTTATAGACACATAACACATGTAAGTTTTCCTAAAGCGGTAAGGAGATTGATATGAGCAAAACGCCCCTGACATTTCAGGATATGATTTTGACTCTACAAACGTATTGGGCGCAACACGGTTGTACCGTTATGCAACCCTATGATAGCGAAGTTGGCGCAGGAACGTTTCATCCAGCAACACTGCTTCGTTCACTGGGAAATAAACCATGGGCAACCTGCTATGCTCAGCCTTGTCGGCGTCCTGCTGATGGTCGTTATGGTGATAATCCTAACCGTTTACAGCACTATTATCAATTTCAGGTGCTTATTAAGCCTTCTCCTGCCGATGCACAAGATTTGTATCTTGGCTCACTTGAAGCAATTGGTTTGGATCCTCAAGAAAACGATGTCCGCTTTGTAGAAGACGACTGGGAGTCGCCAACCCTTGGTGCTTGGGGACTTGGTTGGGAAGTTTGGCTCAACGGTATGGAAGTTACGCAGTTTACGTATTTCCAGCAGGTAGGCGGCATTGAAGTTGCGCCTGTACCGGTAGAAATTACCTATGGTCTTGAGCGTATTGCAATGTATACACAAGGTGTAAATTCGGTCTACGATTTGGTGTGGAATAAGCTTGCAGATGGATCTTGTGTTACCTATGGTGACGTGTTTCACCAAAACGAGTTTGAATTTTCGACCTATAACTTTGAAGTTGCAAACGTTGAACTTATGCGCGAAAAATTTGACGAATACGAAGAAGAATGTCATGCCTGCTTGCGTCGTAATTTGCCGTTGCCTGCCTATGATTGCGTGATGAAATGTTCTCATGCGTTTAACTTACTTGATTCGCGCGGTTCTCTTTCTGCTACCGAACGTGCTAATTACATTTTACGAGTGAGAAGCGTTGCCAAGGCGTGCTGTGAGGCCTATTTAGCATCGCTTGCGGCGCTAGAATCAAAGGCACCCAAGCCTGCTGATAATTCTTTATCGAAACAAAATCCAACTGCAAATGAGGTGGCATAAATGAGCAAGTCGTGCGAATTCTTACTTGAAATTGGAACAGAGGAAATGCCGTCAGCACCTTTGATTCATGCAACAAAACAGCTGGCTCAGCTTATGCAGGCTCACTTGCAAAAAAGTGGCTTAACATTTGGTAGTGTTGAGGCACACCAAAGTCCGCGCCGCCTGGCTGTTCTTGTGCATGATCTTGCAGCTCAAACACCTGAGATCAATGAGATTAAGCGTGGACCTGCTGCCTCTATCGCATTTGATGCAAACAAACAGCCTACAAAGGCGGCTTTGGGATTTGCAAAAAAGTGTGGGGTAGATGCGCATGATCTTATCGAAAAAACCGCAGAAGACGGCAAAAATTATGTGTATGCCCAAAAGTTTATAGCTGCACGCACCGCACAAGAGTTGCTTGGTGATATGTGTCACGATATAGTAGCTTCGCTCGAATGGCCAAACTATCGAAGCCAACGTTGGGCGTTTGAAACCGAATCTTTTGTTCGTCCTGTTAGATGGCTTGTTGCTCTGTTAGATGAAGAAGTTATTCCGTTTTCTTATGCTGCAGTGTGCTCTTCTTGTACAACGCAAGGTCATCGTGTGTTAGGACATGGCTCACATACCATTGATTGTCCTGGCAACTATCGTTCAATTTTGCGCGACGCGGGTGTTTTGCTTGAAGACGAGCGTCGTCAAAAGATTTTAGACGAGGTAGCGACCTATGAGCATGAGCATCCTCAACTTCATGTTGACATGCCAAAAAAGACCTTTGAAGAGGTTATTAATTTATGTGAATATCCGCGCGTTTTAATTGGTTCTTTTGATCAAGAATTTTTGGATGTTCCGCACGAGATTATTTGTGAGTCTATGCTTACCAATCAGCGCTATTTCCCCATTTATACCAAAGACGGTGAACTCACACGAGATTTTGTGATTGTCTCAAACGGTGCTGCCTCTGCCGACAAAGCTATTATCGATGGTAATGAGCGTGTTGTTCGCGCGCGTTTAGACGATGCAAAGTTCTTTTTTGAAGAAGATCTCAAACATCCGCTTGATGAATATGTTCCGCGTCTTTCTAAAGTTGTCTTTCAAGAAAAGCTGGGAAGCGTCCTTGATAAAACCAATCGTATGACTCGACTCATTTTGGTGTGCGCTGAGCTTCTTAAAGCAGATGACGCAGTGGCTAAGCTCTGTGAGCGCGCGGCTTATCTTGCAAAAGCCGATTTAGTAACCAATGCAGTGGTAGAATTTACTTCGCAACAAGGTGTTATGGGTGGTTATTACGCGCGCGCTATGGGCGAGGATCCGCGTGTGTGCAAAGCAATTGCCCAGCACTATCGTCCTCGTTTTTCTAAAGATGTAACGCCTGATGATTTTGTAGGAAAGCTTGTTGCGCTTGTTGATAAGCTTGATACAATCTGTGGCATGTTTGCTATTAACGAGCCTCCTACTGGCTCGTCCGACCCGTTTGCCCAGCGTCGTAGTGCCCTGGGAATTATAGCAATTTTACAAGAGTTGCCCTCGTGTTCGCTTAAGGCGCTTATTAATGCTGCTTTGAACTTGTTTAAAGAACAAGGTCTTGATTTTGATGCGTCAGCGGTGTCCACGTGCGTTAGTGAGTTTTTCTCGGTTCGTTTGCAAGCCCTTGCAAAAGAGCAATCGGTAAGTCCCGAATCAATTTCTGCTATCGCTGCAATAGGAATTATTGACCCACGCGAATTTTTTGCGCGTGTACAGGCGTTTGATTCGGCGCGTACACGAGAGCCTCAGCTCTTTGAAGATTTAGCAATTGCATATGCACGTGCTTCGCACCTAACCGACGCAACTCTGGGAACCGATGTAAACGTTTCCATGCTTACACCTGCGGAATTACAACTCTTTACTGCGTGTTCAAACGGTCGTGATAATGTGGAGAAAGCGTTGTCAAACGGTGAATACGCGCGTGCATTAGCCGCGCTTGCCGAATTAAGAGAGCCGATTGACCAATTTTTTAATGACGTGCGCATCATGGACGACGATACTGAAATTAGAAACAACCGCTTCCGCTTGCTAAATACCTTTACATCCGTCTTTAGCAAGGTGGCAGATATAGCGGCTTTAACTAAGAAGAAGTAATTCGTTTGGAGGTTTTATGTCTTTAGAAGCGCATCCACAACAATTGAAGCCCCGCACAGCGTGCATCTTTGTTATTTCTGATTCACGTGGTGAGACCGCTGCAAAAGTTGTTGAAGCTGCTGCAGATCAGTTTGAAGAAGGCAGTGTTATTGTAAAGCAGTTAGGTAATGTAACCAGCGTAGACATGGTTATGGAATACCTTGAGAAAAATATGAACAATGATGTGCCTGTTGCTGTTTTTCACACCATTGTTAACGAGCCTTTACGTAGAGAGCTTCGCCGTGCCTTTGATGACCACGAGATTTCATCGGTTGACTTGCTAGGCCCTGCAATTACGGTTTTATCAACGCTTACTCATCGCGATCCGCTGTATGTAGCAGGACATCGTGCGCATACCGTTATCGAAAAGCTTTAAGAGAGTCGCTTGATCTGTACCAATAAGCGCAACCGTTAAGCATGTTGTGTATAGATTACATGTTACCCACCATGTGTATGCATGGTGGGTTTTTGTGTAAAAGACGCTTGCTATCTGCCGCGCGCTTTCGCGCACACAGGCACGGTATAAATTACGCTTTGTACGCGCTTTTAAGATTCTATCCAGCTATAACTTGGAAATGCCATACTTGAGCTGCGTTTAGGAAAATCGCTTCGATAAAACGATCCACGACTTTCGTTTCTCTTAAGTGACGCTAGAATAAACATTTTGGCAATAATGAGTTGCTGCTGTACCGCAAGTGTATACATAACATCGCGATATTGTGTAGTTGGCTCTTTTGTGCTTGCCAAAACTTTATGTAGATAGGTAATGCTGCTTAGCGCCCGTTTACATGAAGGCGCGTCTTTAATCAAAAAACATTGTCGTGTCATAAGCATATGAAGCGTTTCTTCAACGCGTGCCGCTTGAGCAGACGCGCATAACGAAAGCTGCGCCTGTGCGGCATAGAGGGTATCGGAATGAGTATCGATATATATGTCGTTGGTGTCTGTTTGTTCGAGCGTTCTGCATGTCTGATTTGTGCGTGCATAAGTTGCTGCTTCAAAGCCACTGATTTGTCCAAAGACAATACAGCTGGTAGACGACATGGCACCTAGGCGATCGGCGCCTTGCATACCTGCGGCAATTTCTCCAGCAGCAAAAAGTCCTTTAATATGTTGATTGCAAGCCGTACGTGCAAGCGTATGCGAATCAATGACCACGCCACCATTAGACGTATACGCATACAAGTCAAAATTAAGACGTTTGTGCATAGACAACTTGGCAGCTTTAAGCGTATTTATATAGGTCAGAATAGGTTGAGGAAGCCGATTTGGAAGGCGCGTATACAAAAGTGAAAGTTGATGGTTAAGACTTTGATCTGCAAGCTGTATGTCAAAAGATTTGCTCGAAAGACGCGAGGTAAACGGGCTATATTGCGAGCGGTGTTCCAACAGGTCTTTATCGCCTGTATGCAGCGGATGAATTAACGTATCGTCTGCATAAAAATCTGCCCACTTGAACATATCACGGTTGCATATAATCGGTGCGTGGTTGCTATGAAATGCAGGTACAATTTGCATAAACTCAAGATTAGACATGCATAAACCATGCGAAAGCAAAATAGCATGGATATTGCCAGCCCCTGCTCGCGCGCTCAACGAGCGCTTGAAAATTGAGGTAAAACCGCCCGTTGCTATAACAATACTTGTTGCTTTGATATACACAAAACGGTTGGTGTTGGTATCAAAAAACAGGGCTCCACAGATAACGTGTTTTGGCATTTCTTCAGCCGCGTGTTCGGACGCTTGTCCTGCCGCGTGTTCTGGTGCCCGCGTAGGCGCGTTTACATGCGTATCTTGTGGTTTGTCAGAGCACGCGTAATCTTTTGGCATATGCTTTGATGTACAGCGCGTAAAGAAATCTCTGTCCCATATATCCTCTGCAAGTACGCGTTGCCCGCGTTCAACAAGATCAACGAGCTGCAAATGGGGCTTTTCGATAATATCAAGCTCATGAAATTTGCGCTCTAAGGCGTGGCGATATCGTTTTGGCTCAATTTTGCACCAAGGACGCCTTCGGTGGTCAAACGATGGGATGTATGTTTGTGCTTCTTCGCCACGGGGATGAATAAGACTCAATTTTTGCTGATTCAGATTTTCGTGCGCACCTGCAATGTGGTCTACCATGGTTTTTACAAGCTCATGATCAGTTACGTTTTGACCTACGGCTTCAATGGTACGAATAAGTTCATCTTTTTCTGAGTCACGAGGGGGCTTTAGTACAATCATCTCGTAGGTACTGCGCGAAAAACTTGACCCCGAAAAAATATGAGAACTACTGGTAATGGCGACACGCGCTCCACGTTGTGCGGCGGCGTAGGCTGCTTGTGTACCCGCAAGCCCTGCACCGATAACCAAAACATCTACTTGAAGTGTTGACGCGTGCATAATCCCTCATTTGCATTTGAAATGGTGTTGTCAGGCCGCCTGCAAGCTATCTACATTATGAACTTAGCTTGTCAGCTCGTGTTATACTGCACATAAGTCTTACAATACAAAACTGAAGCAATTTGGCAAACCATATCATAGGAACTATATGAGCATACATCATACTACACAACAAGCGCGCGTTGGTTTGTGTGTGTCAGATGAGCAAGCGCAGTGCGAAGCGCGTACGCAAACACAAGCGCAAGCGCCCACGCGCACGATACATGGTATTCGCTGCGAGCTTGTGCATGAAGTTGAACAAGTTCCTATGCTTCCTGGGTGTTATTTGTGGAAAAATGCGTCGGATATCGTAATTTATGTGGGTAAAGCAAAAAACTTGCGTGCGCGCATGCTCCAATACGTAACGCTAAGTGATGATCGCCTTAAAATTCCTCGTATGATGCTTGAAGTGGCAAGTTTTGATTATGTGGTTGTGAGTTCAGAACACGAAGCGCTGGTATTAGAGCGCAACCTTATTGAGCAGTATAAGCCCTATTATAACGTTGATTTTAAGGATGACAAAAGCTATCCCTATATTGCGCTTACCAAAAATTCGCTATTTCCCGCAATTAAATACACGCGTGAGCACCATAAACGTGGAACAAAATATTTTGGCCCATATACCGATGTGTATGCCGCGCGCGAAACGATTGAAATTTTACGCAAAGCAGTGCCTCTATGCAGTGCATCATGTACAGAGTGGAAAAGACTTGAGCGTTATTTTAAAAAGCATGCGGATGAAAAAGAACTCGCACCGTTTAGTTTGGCACAACACGGTAAGGCGTGTTTTGATTATCATATGCAAAAAGCACCCGGTGCTTGTATTGGACGTATTGGTGTTGATGAGTATCGCCAAAATGTTGCGCTTATCGAAGACTTTTTATCGGGTAAGCGCAAGCATATCTTAGATGTATTGAGCGAGCGCATGCAACAAGCAGCACAAGATCTTGAGTTTGAAAAAGCGGGGAGAATAAAACATCGCTTGCAGGTATTGCAAGCACTTAACGATAAACAGAAAGTTGTTTTTTCCTCGCGGCTGTCTATGGATTGCATTGGGTTTTATCGCGAAGAAACCATATCGGCTGCCTGTGTGTTTATTGTTCGTGAGGGGCGTGTTATTCGCACGAACGAATTTATTTTGAATAAAGGTTTAGACGTTTCAAAGAACGAGCTGCAAGAGAGTTTCATCAAGCGTTATTATCATCAAACAGCAGATATTCCTGCCGAAATTACCCTTGATGAAATGGTTTTGGATGTAGATGCGCTTAGCAATTGGTTAAGCGAAAAACGTGGCTCGCACGTGACATTTCATGTTCCACAACGTGGTGAAAAGCGTGATTTGCTTGCTATGGTTGTACAAAATGCTTCGTGCGCACTTAAACGTTACTCGGTACGAACGGGGTATAGTGAAGATCGTACTAATCTAGCATTAACGCAGCTCGAAAGCGCGCTTGCGCTTGACCGTGCGCCTTTGCGCATCGAATGTTTTGATATATCTACGCTGCATGGATATTTTACCGTGGCGTCCATGATTGTATTTACCAACGGTCGGGCGGACAAAAGTCAATATCGTAGGTTTATTATTAAAACGCCGCTTGATGAAGCTAACGATTTTGTGTCTATGCAGGAAGTTCTTTCTAGACGTTATAGCAAAAAAACTATGAGCAATAAGCGTTTTGGCAAAAAGCCCGATTTATTGGTGCTCGATGGAGGAAAACCGCAGCTTTCTGCTGCGCTTTCACAGTTGCACGCGCTTGATTTGGATATACCGGTGTGCGGTTTGGCAAAATCCGATGAAGAGGTTTTTGTGCCCTGGGATACAACGCCCATTGTGTTGCCTTCGGGTTCTGCGTCTTTGTATTTAATTAAGCAAGTTCGTGATGAATCACATAGGTTTGCGATTACCTTTCATCGCGAATTGCGCGATAAAGCAATGACTAAATCAATTTTAGACTCAATTGAAGGTGTTGGCCCCAAGCGCAAACGTGCCCTGCTTGCTCATTTTGGTTCTATGAAGCGCTTGCGCGCGGCAAGCGTGCGTGATATTGCACAGGTTTCAGGTATCTCCGCTCAAGTTGCACAAAATGTGTGGGAAGTTCTGCAAACGTGGCATTAACAGCCTTGCATGGTTAAGGTCATGCGTGGTATTCATAGCGTTAGACAGTTTTAGGCTTTACAGGCGTAATTTCGTTGTAAATTTTGTACGCGACTATTCATTCGCAAAATTTTGGATGATAATAAAGATGTACGTATGCACACTGCACTCCTAAGATGTGCATAGGCACGTATATCTTCACTAGCAATCGGATAAAGGATAACGTATGGGCGCACCAGTTAAAGAGAACATTAAATATAGCGACTTTGAAAAACTTGATATTCGCGTTGGAACAATTTTGCACGTTGATGATGTGCCCGATTCAAATAAGCTCGTTTGTCTGACGGTAGATTTTGGCGACTTTAAGCGCACTATTCTTACTGCACTTAAGGAAGAGCGCGAGAACCCCGAAGAGCTCGAAGGAATGCAAACACTGTTTTTGGTGAATATGGCTCCTCGTAAGATGGCAGGTATGACCAGCGCTGGTATGTTGCTTGATATTGGCTACGAGGACAATATCCCATCTGTTATGCCTACGCTTGAGCATCCCGTACCAAACGGCACGCGTATGTGTTAGTTTGCCTTTTGTTTGATTGCGACATCCCATGAACTCAGCATCTCATACAGACCATACAGAGCAAATTGCAAACCATCCGCAGATTCCCGATGTAGTTGTTATCACGGGCATGAGCGGAAGCGGCCGCACGCAGGCAATGCACGTGTTTGAGGACATGGGTTATTACTGTATTGACAATTTGCCGCCGCGCCTTATTTTAGGTCTGGCGCAAATGGTTGGAATCAATTCTGGGATTGGTCGTCATTTGGCTGTAACGTGTGACTTACGCAGTCAAGGGCTCTTTGATGAGATGCTCGACATTTTACATCAGTTGCACGACGCGCATATGTTTGTAAAGACTTTGTTTTTGGATAGCAGCGACGATGTTCTTATCCGTCGTTATAGCGAAACACGCCGCCGCCATCCGCTTGCAAATCGCAAAGAAAGTTTATCGCATACTATTCAGCGCGAACGTGAGCAGCTTGCTGTTATAAGACAACAAGCAGATTTAATCATTGATACTTCTCATCTGCGCGTAAACGATTTGCGTCTTAAAATTCGTCGTGAGTTTAGCGAGCGATCGGATCTTCAGCTTATGGACGTTAACGTATTTTCGTTTGGATACAAATACGGAACTCCTGCAGAGGCCGATGTTATGATGGACGTGCGCTTTTTGCCTAATCCATTCTATGATGCGCATATGCGCCCTTTAACTGGTCGCGATAAACTTGTTCGTGATTTTGTACTCAATAATGATGTAACGCGCAAGTTTTTATCCTCGTGGACCACGCTTCTTGATGTGGTTATGCCAGGTTATATCAACGAGGGTAAAACGCGGCTCTCCATTGCAATTGGATGTACGGGTGGCCAACATCGAAGTGTTGCTATTGCAGAATATACTGCGCATTACCTGCAACAAAAAGCATACCGAACAATTGTTTCACATCGTGATTTACACTTTGCCAATGCAGACGCACCCGCCTCATCTCAAAATACGTGTGAGCATGACGTTAAGCCTTCAACTGATAAGGCGTAGCCATGTCATTTACCGCTTCTGTAAAAGACGAATTATCACACATCAACGCTACATGTCCGCACTGTGATTATGCTCTTTTATCAGGGATCGTAAGAATATGTGGTTCGTTATCACTTAAAGGTTCTACTACATCACATTCAAGATATTCGGTAACCATTGCCACCGAAACTGGTGTAGTGGCTCGTATGATTATCAATCTTACTCATACACTTTTTGATCTTGATACCTATTTAACGGTACGACATTCTAACTTGCATAAAACAAGAAATTACGTTATTCAAATTCCTTATCAAGACAGTTTGCCAACATTTTTGCATACGCTCGAAATTTTGGATGCCACTGGTGCATTATGCACAGGCATTCCTCAAAAGCTTTTACAGCGAACGTGTTGCGCGCAGGCATTTTTGCGTGGATGTTTTATTGCAGGCGGTTTTATGAGCGACCCAAGAACATCATTTCATATGGAAATTTCGGTGTCTTCGGCTGCGTTTGCACGCGAAATTGTAGAGCTTGCAGATACCTTTGGCATTGTGATTCGCAGTAATCAAAGGCGCTCTACCATTTCTTTGTATATCAAAAAGTTTGATTCAATTTTGCTGTTTCTACAGGTTGTAGGAGCAAAGCGTTTGTCGCGCGCCTTTGAGAATATACGCAAGGTAAAGCGCCTTAAAAACGAAGTGAATCGTAGGGTCAATGCCGAAATGGCAAATCAAACGCGATCATGTATGGCAGCAACCGATCAGCTGGTGCTGATCGAAAAAGTTCAAGCACGCTATGCGCCCGATGATTTGCCACGCGCGCTCCGACAATTTTGTGAGGTACGACAGACACATCCCGAGCTTTCTTTGGCTGCACTTGGCGAGCTCGTTTGTCCTCAAGCCTCAAAATCTGCTATGTATCATCGTGTTTTGCGTTTGCAAAAACTTGTAGACACACTGGAGTAGAAAATCAGCTATGACGTACTGATTTCGCTGTATTCCAGAATTTTTCTCTAAGCTGAAATTTCACATTATTTTAAGGTACAATAGATGAGTATTTGTGTTTTTAGGTATTGGAGGATTTTGTGAAATCTCAAGGTAAGCATACAGAGCACACCAAACGAACTAAGGCTCAAAAAAACACCCACCACGCTGATGTTTCTACGATTGCAGCGGGTGCTACTTCCATGCTGGTTGCGTCGTCATTGTATTTAGGTGTTAATGCCACGCACGCTGAGGCGCATGAAGCCACTACAGATGAGCACGATTCTTCGCATAACTTGCTGATCAATTCTAAAAAAGAAACACAGAGCAACACGCTTGATTCTAAGACATCACCTAAGCACACCTCTTTACATGCAGAAAAGTCTGCATCTAAAGCGATGGGTTCATCTGTGCCTTTAGAAGACTCCACTCATAAAAAAACGCTTACCCCC
>NZ_CFRCNA010000022.1:0-21533 GCF_986145555.1 Fannyhessea sp. | reverse complement strand
TCAAGAAAGACATTACCGTACGCATTGTAGTCACACGTCCACACAACGCCACTTATCCTGAAGTTCCGGCAGTCTATGATAATTATGATAAGCCCGCTTTACCAAAGGCAGGAACACCTCGCCATGCACGTCTTCCCCAAACATCAGATCCAACGCTTGCAGCACACGCAGCAGGACTTTTGGGTATGGGTGTAGGCATGATAACAGCTGTTGCACTTGCACGTAAGAAGGAACGCAAACAGTAAAGTTTGGTAAAATCGCGCCTGCGTTGAATAAACACAGGCGCGATTGTTTAGGGTTGTGCGTATGCGTATGCGCTGGTAAAACTATTGCTAGGCCATATGTGTTCAGTCTTATATTGCATTAGATTATGTATAAAATATGGAATATGTGTACAAAAAACATACGTATAAATGTGCACCCAACAATTTTGTATATACCATGGCTAACCTGCGGCTTAACAAAAATATACGTTTTTTTTTTCAATGTCTGAAAGAAGTTTTAAAATTTATTAAAAAGGTGTAAAATCTAGCTCAAATTACTGTACGTACCATACAACTTTCATTTATGGTAATGGAGTCCTTGTGCCCGGGCAAAAGTTGAAGGAGAACAGCAATGAGTAATTTGGCACCTAAACATAGCTCACAAAAAGTCAACCATAATCGTTTTTCAAATCATTCACGTTTAGCACTTTCTGCGCGCGCGTGTTCTGCCATTCTTGCAGGTACCATGCTGCTGGGTGGGGGTCTTACAGCTTCGCTTGCTTATGCTGATGGATATGTAGGAACTGACGGAAACATTTACTATGGTTATAAGTCCGATGCCAACTACAGTAAACAGCGTATTAAAATAGAAGTCCACTACTATAACAACCAACAAGACGCCGAGCAAGACACGCTTGCTAATCAAGATCCACTTGGTAAATTTGTGCATGTTAAATACATTGCAAACCTTAATTCCGACGATAACAGCTTTGATAATTGGGCATTTCGCCCCATGTGGTGGTACGGTGTACCAGCAGGTTTAACAAATGTACACAATATAAACTACAGCCGTTTTGAAAAATATACAGGCGATGGCAATCCTGTTCCTTCTCGTCCTGGCCTTCACCGCGAAGACGAAAATGTTACTAAACATTATGCCACTGCAAAAGATTGGCCATCTATTTCTAATTTTTATATTACAGACCCAAGCAAGCTTACGTCTATGAATGGCTTAAAAATGCTTTTGGGTATTGATGGTAATAAGAACAAAGGATACGATAAAACTGGTAATACTGCAGGTAATTGGGCAGATTATTACGACGCAACAAAAGGTATGCAAGGAATGTTTATCGACTGGGAATCTGCCGGTAAGCGTTTTTATCAAATGACCTACGTTGCAGAACTTACCGATCAAGCATGGAAACAGCGTGATGAGCACCCACTGCGCTTTGGTGCTGGTGTGTATCGTTTTGCAGGTAATTGGCACATTGCCACGGGTCAAACACATCGTGCTCCTAAAATTGCCGATAGCTTAAAAGTTAAATATCCAAGCCTGACCCCCGTTGCAAAATTAAACGCGCTTTCGCCCACTGAAAAGGATACGGTTAAGGCTGCTATTACCAAGGCAAATCAACAGACGCCTCATTTTATGGACTTGCTGGCAGATGATGGTATTAAGATTGGCGAAGAGGGAAGTGCAACACTTACCTTTAAAGATAAAACTACGCTTACTATGCCTGGTAATTTGCTGGTAGTTGAAGACAAAAAAGATAATGTTAAGTTTCCTCCTGTGTATCCGTCACCTATGGGTGTTGTAGATCCCAACGCTTTAAGTGACAACGATCAAAAAGCAATTATTGACAACTTCAAAAAAGCCAACGCTGATAACGACTTTAGTAAGCATGTTGACCTAGCTGGCGCAGATACATTCAAGTTTGATAACCAAACCAAAC
The DNA here is from genome assembly GCF_986145555.1 of Fannyhessea sp. Lineage (NCBI taxonomy): Bacteria > Bacillati > Actinomycetota > Coriobacteriia > Coriobacteriales > Atopobiaceae > Fannyhessea > Fannyhessea sp. The sequence continues at coordinate 19,597 of NZ_CFRCNA010000022.1, read as the reverse complement.
AGATGACTATCACGTATAAAGATGGGTCTACACTTGCAGTTCCTTATAGCTCTTTGGTATATCAAGGGCCAAAGATCTCAGACTGGGCGCCGTTTAATGTACCCGATCCTATTGAAGTTGAAAATCTTTCAAACCTTAGCCAACAAGAGCAAAAACAAGTTACCGATGCATTTGATAAGGTTAATGCCGATTTGGATATTTACACCGCCGCAAAAAAGAGTGGTGTAACTCCTGTTACGTTTGACGACGGCTTTAAGAATGCAATTATTACGTGGGCAGACGGCTCTAAAACAGAGGTACCTTCATGGCAATTTTTGAATCAAAAGCCTACCTCTACGCCAGTTCCGCAACCGCCCACGCCAACTCCTGCAGCCGAAAAAACGTTTATTGTTGACGTTCCACAAACACAAACTGTTGTGAAGTTTGATCCATTCAAGACAACGAGCGAAGAAATAAATGCGGGAGTTGCTAAAACACAGCTTGAGAATTTGAAAACTGTACTTGCCAAGTATGTGAAAGACTCTGCTACTAAACAAAACGTAGATGGCGTTACCGTTACATACAGTGTTGATAATAATGGAGTTGGTCAAGTTACGTTCAGTAAGCAGGGTTATACTCCTAAAACGTATCCCATGGGTATTTTCTTTAAGAATAGTCCTCAAAGTCCAGCTGCCAAGCCTACTACCGAAAGTAAAACGCACACTGATACTACCGATCAGCACAATACATTTACGTATAATGTTACAAAAACGGAGATTGAGGGTGATAAACCCACTCCTCTAGAAGCTGTTAAAGCATTAAAACAGTTTGTAAAAGATAACTATGATGGCGTCGAAGATTCTGATTTTCAAGGTATGGCAGATAGCATTGCTGTTAATACAAAGTGGATTCCAAAAACTGGTACTAATAATATGGGCGCTTATGGTGCTCAAGCCCCTAATGATGGCCCAATGAGTTCGTTTAGTATAGTAGGCAATGACTCTGGCATCCAGGTGATTGGCCACCCATGGACTGACAACGATGATAATGGTGACTGGGATTCCGCTATTGAAACGACGTTGTTTACCATCAAGCCAGATGAATTATATACCAAAAAAGGTGGCACACAGCACCAAGACAACACGCTTGCAGACCTTAAAAAACAAGCAAAAGATTTGCTTAAACAAAGACGTGATACCGACCATTTGACCAACAACGACCTCGCGCGCGCAGGTGTCAAGGACGCTGAGAACCTGAATGATGGTACGATAGACAACATGGATGAAAAGGCTCTTCGCGATCTTATCCGCAAGCTTATCGACGCCACAAAGGCGGAGTATAAGTACAATACAGATTTGTACGAGGTTGATAATCCAGATACTATTCCTGATGAGGATTTCCAAGCTGCAGTTAAGAAGTTCCTGCACGCTAATTACGACGATAGTAACGCAACCGAGAAGATTGATGGGCTTACCTTTGTCGATGTGAATGTTGCAACGTTGGCAAATAAGGGCTGGACTCCAAAGGCAGGTACTTCCTGCTTGGAGCTTCAGTCCGATTCTACAACGTACGGCATTACTACTGTAAGCATAAATAATGATGACAGCGCGAGCGCTGACTTTAAGAATGGTGACACTGTTCTGTTCACGGTATCTAAAGATAAGCTTTACAAGAAGAAGGTTCAGACGTCTGCTCCTACGCCAGACGCTTTGGCGCAGATGAGAGAGGACGCAAAGAAGCTTATTGATAAGAATCCGTATTTAACTCCTGATCAAAAGAAGGAATTTAAGAATAAGATTGATAATGCTCCTGATGAAAAAACTATCAAACAGATTCTTAAAGAAGCTAATGATAAGGGTAAAGAGAATAAAAACAATACAGGAGATCCTACTATTCAGCAAACCATTAACAATAACAAAAATGGTGGCGAAGACAAGCAGAAACACGAGCTTGAGGCAGCACAAAAAGCAGCTCAAGACGCCATTGATAAGCTCCCTCATTTGTCTGAAGAGGAAAAACGCGCATTTAAGAAAAACGTTGCGGACGCAACTACCATAGACGATGTAAATACCGCTCTTGAAAATGCAAAGAAGCAAAGTGAACTTAATGGTGCAAAAGAAGAAGCCAACACTGCTGCTCAACTCCTTGTGTTCCTCGATCACGGTACTGCAACAGGCGAGGACGCTGCGCTCAATAAAGTGCTTGGTTCTACGTCTACAAAAGACGCTGCTCTTAAAACACTTGAGGACAAGATTGCTGCTCAAGGTGCAACGGTACAAGACATTAAAGATGCACTTGCTGCAGCTCAGCGCGCAAACGGTATTAGCGAGCAACATGCAAAACAGACAACTATTGCAAAGCTGGATGCCCTTGCTCAAACTCTTGATGATGCGGTAAGCAAGCTATCCGATGCAGACAAAGAGGCTGTTAGGGCAAAGGTAGAGGCTGCTAAGAATGCTATAGCAGACGCAAAAACTAAGGTCCAACAAGCAAGCAAGCCTTCTGATTTGCTCCAAGCTCTAAATTCTGTTGACACCTCACTGAAAGACGCTCAACAAGAAGTAGCTACAAAGATTGATGCCGAGCATAAGGAAAACAAGAAGCAAAACGATCACGACGTTGATCCCGATACCTTTAAGAAGGAGAAAGAGAAAGCTAAGGGAGAAATTGATAAGATCCCAGACTTAACTCCTGAACAAAAGCAAGAGTATAAGCATCAAATTGATGACTCTACTCACAAAGGCGATCCCGAAGCTATTGTTAACCGCGCTCAAAAGCATAAAAAGATCGAAAACGCACTTGATAAGATAAATCACGAATTTAAGCATTTGAATAATGCTCAAAGAGATGCATTTAAGAAGATCATTGAAGATAGCGATGCGTACGATCATAAACATGCAGACGGCACAACTTCTGACGATATTGACGATGCACTTAAGAATGCGAGCGCTACCGATAAGGCTATGGAACGCTTAGAGAAGCTCAAAGTTGAAGCCGATAAGCTTCATGTAAGCGATACCTACAAAAATGGTGACGAAAATAAGAAGAAAGCCTTTGATGAGGCTGCAACTGCTGCTGGTACGCTGCTTGATAAGGTTAAAGGTGATGCAAAGGGCGCACCAGAAGTTACCAACTTGTATAATGACCTTCTCAAAAAAATGCAAGACCTTGATCCATCGGCTCATGGTGCAGGAATTGATACAGACGCATTACAGCACGAGATCGATAATGACGCTACCTTTAAGCCAAACGATCAAGTAGATCCTAAAGTACCTGGAAATACGGTATATAAGACGTCATCTAAAAATAAACGAGATGCGTTTGATAAGGCACTTGAAGATGCTAAAAAGGCATTAGAAGAGGCCAAACAAGCTATCGAAAACGCCAAAAAGCCAGGTGCTGCGGCACTTACCCCAGATCAAGAAACTGCACAACAGAAAAAGGTTGACGACGCACTTGATAAGCTTGTGAGCGCACGTGAAGCTCTTGATGGTGTTGATACCAATCCATTACAAGCTGAAGTAGATAATGATGGCGCATTAAAAGACGACATCTCATATAAGAATGCTTCGCAAGCTAAGAAAGACGCATTTGATAAAGCACTAAAAGATGCAAAAGATCTTATTTCTCAATTAGGTGATCTTGAAAACACAGGTAAACAATACGCAGGCAAGTCTCAAAAAGAGAAGCAAGCTCTTGTTGATAAGGCTCTTAAGACTCTTAAAGATGCCGCTGCCGCTCTCGACGGCGTAGACACCAAGCCTTTACAAGATGAGGTTAATGCGTCTGGTGATGTTAAACAAACTGATACATATACCAATGCGGATAAAGACAAGAAAGATGCGTATGACGCGGCTCTTGAGAAGGCACAAAACTTGCTTAAGGAGCTTGCTCAACCAGACACAGACACGCGCACTAAGGAGCAGAAGGAGCAGGCGCTTAAGACTGCGCTTGATGAATTAGTTGCAGCTAAGAGTGCTTTGAATGGTCAACCCACGCTTCCTGATAATGGTTCTGATGATGAGGGAACAGGTACAGACACAGGCGCAGATAGTAAATCTACACCTCAGACTTCTGATTCACTTGCCTTGGGTCAAGGTCTTGCCGCGCTCTTGAGTTCTGTTGGTATGGTAGGTGCAGGTTTTGCAAAACGCTCAAAACGCAAGGGAGCTAAGCACTTAAATCGTAAGCACTAAACAACGGTGTAACTTCTCTGTTTTAGCTTGTAATGCGTGTTCTCTACATGGTGGGGGACACGCATTGTTATATAGAGTGCACGACGTATTATAATCAAGAAGCACACATTTTATACAAACAGTTTTTAAGGGGCACTATGAAGCTGGCACAAACAACTACCCATACATTGGCAATTTTTGCAGGTGGATCTCTTGGAACTCTTGTGCGCTGTTGTGTTTGCTTAGCGGTTGGTTTAGGTTTTTCAAATCCGATAGTAATTTTGTTTATTAATATAATTGGCTCGTGGGTTTTAGGGTTTGTTCAAACTTTTTTGCCCGCCAAACACCCGCTTGCTCAAACCTTTTGGGGAACAGGGTTTTGCGGTGCATTTACCACGTATGCTACCTTTATTGGAATTGTTGCTGTAGGTGCACCGTCCGCCGTGTACGCCTTTGGCTATGCGCTTGTTTCATTGATAGCAGGTGTTATGTGTTCCATACACGGCAGATATATGGGAAAACGATTATCTGCTTGTGTGTTTTGTCGTTCGCTCGATAAAAGCTCACAGGATCCAAAAACGTGTGTGCACTCACAAATAAACTCGTCTGCTCAGAAAGACAGGTGTGTTAAATGACGCTCTATGCAGGAATAACATTACTTGTTGTAGCTCTTTGTGGAGGAGTAGGAGCGCTTGCGCGTGCACGGCTTATCAAATGCGTAGATGCAATTACAAAAAAGACCGCTTTAACCGAAGGTTTAGCTATGCTGGTGGTGAATATACTTGGTTGCGCGTTATCTGCGCTTGTTCTTATTTTTTCAGCTTGGCTTGGATTAGATTCACCATGGCGCATATGTGTGACAGCTGGGCTTTTAGGTGGTTTTACGTCGTTTTCTACACCTTGTGCAACAAGTGCACATCTTATAGAACAAAAACGCTATACACATGCGGTAAGATATGCGCTCATCATGGTAGTTCTATGCTTGTTAGCATACGTAAGCTGCGCATATCTATCTACTACGCTTGTTTAAGTAAACAAGTGACCTATCTGTCGATATGTGTATAAAATGTGAATTAAAGCAAGATGGGTATAAATATTAAAATTCCTGAACAAAGGATTGTATTCCCGTATATAAAGTATTCTGTAAATTCATGCATATCTGTATATGAGAATTCATTGAGTTCATATAATAAAAGGTTTTCTCATAATCTATGTACAACGATATAATCACTATCAAACATATAACACATACAATATACGATACCTATTGATACATCAGGTTTTCCAAACTTTTACATGAGTTTTTCTCAAAAAAATGTTTACAGTCTCAAAATTATGATTTTTTCCGACTTATACAGCGTTCATACACCCACGCGCCGCGATCAAAACCCGCCACGTCCTGCGAGCAAGCCCCATCACTTTTTCTACGGGGAAGCTATACTTAAACGCGATCAGTTCTCTCTAAGATGTAACTGGGATTTTGTGTATACACCAACGTAGAAAGGTCAACTATACCTATGGCTACTTCACAGAACACTTCTGGTGCACCTGCGCCTCAAGCAGCAAAAGCATCTACAGCTGCTACGCGTACGCCTGCGCCAGTGGCTTCAGAATCCTTTGGACAATTTGTACTCAAAATTTTGAATGGAACTACCATTGCAATTGTTGTAGCTCTTATTCCTAACGCAATTCTTGCAACCTTTATTAAACCTTTCCCCGACTGTGCACCACTCATGGAGTTTTACCACACCATTGTTGCCTTCCAATTTTTAACGCCAGTTATGGCAGGTTTTCTGATTGCCCATCAGTTTAAATTTAATCCTATTCAAATGGCTACGGTAGCTGGTGCTACCTTTATTGGTTCGGGCGCATGGAAATTTGTTCCAGCTGCAACCGTTGCCGATAAAACGGCTCCACTTTTCCAGCTGGCAGGTATCGGTGACATCATTAACGTGATGATCTGCGCTGCTCTTACCGTTGCTGTGGTGCGTGCTATTGGCAATAAGCTTGGCTCGCTTACCATTGTGCTATTGCCAATTATCGCTGGTGCAGGTATGGGATTTGTTGGTTGGAAAATATTGCCGTATGTATCACAGATTACGTTCTTCATCGGACAGATCATTAATACTTTTACTACATTACAACCTTGGTTGATGTGCATGTTAATTGCCGCTTCATTTTCTATTATCATTATCAGCCCCTTGTCTACCGTGGCAATTGGTATTGCTATTGGCTTAACGGGTATGGCTTCTGCTGCGGCAGGTATGGGCGTTGGCGCTTGTGCCGCAATGTTGGTGTGGGCATGTGCTCGTGTTAACAAAGCAGGTGTACCTATTGCTGTGGCGCTTGGTGCCATGAAAATGATGATGCCAAACTTTATGACCCGTCCTGTGATGGCAATTCCTGCGGCTCTTACTGCTGCAATCAGCGCACTTACCATTCCTTTATGGGAAATGGGCGGAACTCCTGCTTCGTCAGGTTTTGGTCTTGTTGGATTTGTAAGTCCTTTAGCAGCTTTAAGTGTTGGTAACGTTAATATTATTCAAATTCTTATTGCATGGGTAGTTATTCCGTTTGCTGTGGGATTTGTAGTTAATAAAGTCTTATGTGACGTGGTTCATCTGTACGATAAGGATCTCTTTAAATTTAAGGGCTAATTGTTATACATTCGCGCGCGTATGCAGTGGCGTTTCGCGCGCGATGTTTTTGCATGTTTTAACATATGGTATATAAAAAGGTAGTTTATTTACGAAAGGTGGAAATATGCGTATTTATATTGCAGGTTCAGGTGCTATGGGTTGTCGTTTTGGCTATCAGCTTCAACAAAGCGGTCAAGAAGTTATTCTGTTAGACAACTGGCAAGATCACATTGACGCCATTAAGCAAAACGGTCTTAAAATTGTAGGCGATAAACCCGACTGCGTTAAGATGACTATCATGCATCCAACCGAGGCACATGAAGCTGCTGATTTCATCATCTTATTTACCAAAGCTATGCAGCTTCCTCAGATGTTAGAGGACATTAAACAAATTATTGGTGAGCACACAAAAGTTTTGTGCTTGCTTAACGGTTTGGGTCACGAGGACACCATTCGCAAGTATATTAAAGAAGAAAACATTTTGATGGGCGTTACCGTATGGACTGCAGGTCTTAAAGGCCCAGGTGTTGCCATTTTACAAGGTAAGGGCTCTATTAACTTACAAAGCTTTGACACGTGCGGAAAAGAATCTTCGGCGCGTATTGTAGACGTTATGAATCAAGCTGGCTTAAACGTTATCTACGACGAGGACGTTCTGCCTTCTATTTGGCGTAAAGCATGTGTTAATGGAACCATGAATTCTACCTGCGCGCTTTGTGATTGCACCATCGGCGAATTCTTTGCAACCGAAGACGCACTGCATACCGTACGTGCTATTATTCACGAGTTCTGTGAAGTGGGAATTGCGTCGGGTATTAAACTTAACGAACCCGAAATCGTAGACTACGTAATGCACGTATCCGAAATAGCCGCACCTCACTATCCATCCATGCATCAAGATCTTGTACAAAATCATCGTTTAACCGAAATTGACTACATTAACGGTGCTGTTGCACGCCGTGGTAAAAAGCTTGGTATTCAAACACCTTATTGCCAGATGATTACCGATTTGATCCATGCAAAAGAGCACATTTTAGGCATTTCTAAGTAGTCTGAGTTTAAAGCGATGCATGCTCATGTACGCATGAGGCCGTTTTAGTCTACAAACCTTTATTATGCCTTGCTGACACGATTTTGTGTTGGCGAGGCATATTTCATATATTAATAGAGGACTGTCTATAATAAATTCTCTTCAAATGTTGTTGCTAAACTGCAGCGTATATGACCAAAAAACACTTGTATACTTAGCTATTTTTGGTAAAATTAAGACTAGTCTGTTGACGTTTCTCTATATTTAATATATAGGTTATAGATTCGTAATCGTTTGTGAAACTGTATCTCAAGCGAAAGGAAGTTTATATGGCTCGCAAACATAACGCTAAACACAGTAAAAAAACGATACTTGCGTCTGCTTCAGCGCATTCATTTTCAAAACTTTCTGTTGGTGCTGCAAGTGCCGTTGCAGTAGCGTCGCTTGCATTAAGTGCAGCGCCTGCACTTGCACAAACGGAAACTGCTCCTGCGGCCGCGCAACAAAATGCACTTACGCATGCAGGTAAAAAAGTTCAGACTCCTGTAAAAAATGATGAGGTTACTGCTACCTCGGTTAAGGCTGTTACAGACAACAAAGAAGTTGGTAAATCTGCTGAAAATAAACAGGTGGGGGGGTAATCCTAGTAAAGACTCTCTAAAAAAGACTAAGGAAGTTGCTGCAACAAACGGTACTGATCGCGCAGCTAACCCTGCACCTGCTCCACAAGTTAACAGTGAGATAACACTTTCAAAAGAAACAAAAGACACGCTTCCCAACATGTACGCATGGGGTTCGACTGATAATACGTATACAGAAAACGGTCAGAATACTTCCGTTAAAATTACACTTAAATCAGCTGATGGTATTGCTGTTACTAAGGTAGCTATTTTCCCGAACGATAATATTGACATTAATGGTAGGAACGCAAAGGATTTTGTTGAATACAAGACTGGTGATGATAAAGCGCATCAACCTTATTCGGGTGAATATGCTTTTGCTACAAACAATGACGGCTCTGCTACTCTTACTGTAAACAAGCTCTATAGAAACAACAATATGGCAGCGGCTGGCTATGCGGCAAACCGCTGCATCTATGTGTACGGCATGAAAGACGGACAGGAAGTTCTGCTGTACAAAACAAATATTGCCCGTGCAGCAACACTTATTCCACCTAAAAAGACTGGCTCCCTTGTTTTTAGATACGATCAAAAGCTTGAAGATAAAACCATTCGTGAAAAGCTTCAGCAAGCCCTTGATGCTCCTACTGCAGGCAAGGATGGTAAGTCGCTCCGCGATCAAATTAAAGACGCAAGCACCGCTAAAGGCGTTGGTGTGCGCGATGAAAATACAAAAAAGCTTGATGTTACGCCAGATACCGCTGAAAACAAGGTAATTATTAACGCTGAGCAAGCTTATGACGTTAATCAAGTAAATTCCATTAACACTGTAACCTCTGCGAGTGGCGCTGCAGTAACCACCTATAAAACTGGCGTGTATAACCTTAAGACCTACCTGGTCTCCGACCTTGGCTACAAGTCCGAGGCGATCGCTCTTACCATTGCGCGCTATGACACGCGTATTGATAAGCCAACTGTTGAAGATCCAACTAATGTTTCGCAAGATATAAAAACCGATATTATTAAAAAGCTTGCACGCCTGAATCACGTTGGCCAAGACAAAGTATCTATTAACGACAAGGGTGAAGTATCAATTAACTTCGATGGTGTTGATGAAAATGACGCTCCTAAGATTCCTTTGCGCGACCTTGTGTTGAAGAAGATTGAAGAAAAGGATATTTCTGTTCCTGCAGCCGACAAAGCAGTCTTTGTTGCTAACCCACTTGGGTACTCAAACGCTGAACTTGACCGCATTAAGACAGCTATTTTTGAAGCTAACAAAGAAAATAAAGAGCTTGGTCTTACCAGCAAAGATCAGATTACGCTTGAGTATCTTAAGGGCGATCTTACTGCAACTGGTGACTCTAATAAGGGAATCTCGAACGGTCAGGCGGAAAACAAGATTACCGTTAAGATTAAAACTGACAAGTCAGTTGCCGAGTTTACGTCTAATGTAAAAGAGAACAAGCTTACCAAGCTTCCAGACATCCGCAAGGATTACGACGTTTCGTGGACTAAAACCAAGATTGATGGTCGCGACACCGACGAGGGTATTTCTTGGAGTAATGATCAGAAAACCACTATCATCTACCGTTACGATCCAACTAAAGCAGAAGAGTTTGATACAACAAAGATTCTTGGTTTGCTGAAAGCTACGCCAAAAGACAAGCAAGCTGGTTTGCGTGACCTTACAGGCGGCGAGCAGCTTTCCTATGAAGGTACAGGGACTCATTCGCGCAAGTCGCACATGAACTATGCGTTGCAAAATGAAGAGCCAACGGGCGAGCTTGTGCTTGGCAATATGAGCGGCGCTTATTGGCAGGGAAATCAGAAAGTTTCTAATTCTGACGTAGACCTCGGTGATAATTTATCAGACGCCGGTTCGTATTCGTGGGATACAGAGGCTGGCTCTGTAAAGGTAGCCGGCAAGAAGGGCAAGATTTTCAAGGCACGTCTGTTTGTTGAGCCGTATGCAATGACGTACTATAAGCATGTTTATCTGGAGCAAGGCCGCAATCCAGGCAATACGGCAAAGGCGATTAACGTTATATTTGTGCCGCAGACGAATCATAAGAAGGATGACCTTTCTAAGTCGATTGACGAGCACAAGCTTGCTGACGATAAGAAGACTCCAACCGAGGCTAAGTACTACAACGCGTCTGCTGATAAGAAAGAGGCGTATGATAAGGCATTAAAGACTGCAAAGGACTTGCTTGACACGGTAAAGGACAAGCAAGAAAAAGACCTTACCGAAGAGCAGAAGGCGCAAATCGATAACGCTACGATTAACCTTAATAAGGCGCGCGCCGAGCTTGATGGTCCTGACACCAACAAGGACGGGCTGAAGGAGTCGATTGATGCTAATGGTAAGGCTGCAGAAGGTAGTACTGCCGCAACTGGTACGCAAGCAACGAACCAGTTCAAGAACGTAAGCGATCCTGACTTCAAGAAGGCCGACGGTTCTGATGACACTGAAAGAAATGAGGCAGCTAAAAAAGCCAAGGCAGATTACGACAAGGCTCTTGATGAAGCCAATAAGGTAAAGGACGACAAGAACGCCACGCAAAAGGCTGTCGACGATGCGAAGGCTAAGCTTGATGCTGCACGCAACAAGCTTAACGACTTCACCACCAACAAGGATGAGTTGAATAATGCCATCGCTCAGCATGGTAAGGTAAACACGGGTGATGCTGATAAGCAAGGCGAAGATAAGCTTAAGACTGCCGATCCAACCTACCAAAACTCGAGCAAGGAAGAGCGCGACGCATACGACAAGGCTGTTGCTGAAGCCCAAAAAGTAGTTGCTGACCCCAACGCTTCCCAGAAGGAAGTCAACGAGGCTATCAAGAAGCTTAAGGACGCTAAGGATGCGCTCGACAAGAACGCAACCGACAAGGCTCCCCTTGACGCTGCCGTTCAAAAAAGCTTCGATAATCCGAAGCCAGATGATGAGTCTAAGCAAAGCGTGTTCTACAAGAATGCGAAGGCTAAGGCTGATAATGATAATGATGGAGCTGCAAGAGACGCAATTAACAATTACGATCAGGCACTAGCAAAGGCTAAGCAGGTTCTTGCAGACGACAAGGCTACTAAGAAAGACGTTGAGGACGCTAAGAAGGCGCTTGAAGATGCTGAAAAGGCACTTCATGCCGATACTTATGCCACCGACAACAAGAGCCTCGGCGAAGCACTTGCCGACAACTTTAGTGGTTATTTGATGCCTGCGTATTTCAACGCGTTTGATAAAGCGCAAGCAGGCGACGAGCAGGCCAAGAAAGACTTCAAAGCCTATAACGACGCGTACCATGCTGCCAAAGACTTGATGGCTAAGACCAAGCAGCAGGGGAGTACTGTCACACAAGACAAGGTTGACAAGGTTAAGGCGCAACTTCTCGAAGCCCGTAAGGTCATCGATAAGTATGCAACCGACACCAGTAAGATTTCAGCGGCGTTGCTTCACAGCTTGGCTATTACTAATAGCCCGGCATATAAAAATGCGTCTGCAAATACTGATCCAAATTCTGACGAAGCTAAGGCAAAGAAAGCGTACGATGATGCGCTTAAGGAGTTGCAAAAAGCCTTCAATGACCAAATGGATAAGGATAAGGGTGACGACGGTAACGAAATCCCAGAGTCCGTTATTCCAGATAAAGATATTGACATGACCAACAAAGATGCGCTTAAGAAGTTGCAAGCGCACGCTAAGGGTCAGCCTTTAAATAGGGATGTAACAAAGCTCCTCGCAAAGCTTAATGATGCCGTTAAAGGCTTGGATACGTTTAAGACTAAGACCGACGAGCTGATTAAGTCGATTAACGAGGACGACAATACCAAGCAGACCCCTGCGTATAAGAATACGGAAAATCCTGACTATAAGGGCGAAGATGGTACGACTGCTGATACTGATAAGAACGGTAAAGCATCTGCCGCAAGGACTGCTTACGACGACGCTTTGAAGGCTGCTAAGGAATTGCTCAAGAAGCCTGATGCAACGCAAAAGGAAATCAACGACGCCAAGGCCGCCCTCGACAATGCTCGCAAAGCTCTCGACGCCTACAACACCGACACCACTAAGCTCAAGGATAGTGTTGATAAGCACGGCTCTACAGATGGTCCTGCGCCTACAGAGGGCACGCAAACTTCTGATGCGTATCGTAATGCGTCTGATCCTCACTTCTTAACTGCTGATGGCAAGCCGGATGAACAGAAGAACAAACAGGCCGCTGAAGATAAGAAGGCGTATGATGAAGCTTTGACAAAAGCTCAGGAGCTTTTGAAGAAGCATGATGATAAAGATACGCCACTAGACGCCCAGCCAACTCAGAAAGAAATCGACGACGCACTGAAGACTCTCGATGAAGCTCGCAAGAAGCTTGAGGATAACTATAAGACTGTTACTACTGATCTTGAGACAGAAATTAATAAGTCTACTCCAGAGGGTGCTCCTGCTGTTACTGAAAACGACTTTGAGAATACGCCAGAGTTCAAGAACGCTAAAGCTAAGACAAGCGATGGTAATGAAAATGCAGACGTTACTGCTTATAAAGAAGCTCTCAAGAAGGCTCGCGAACTTGTAAAGGCTGCTAATCCTACAGATCCAGCTGCAGTGAACAGTTCGCATCCAACGCAGCAACAAATTAACGATGCGCTTGATGCTCTGAAAGCGGCTAAGAAACAGATTGAAGACAACTACAAGACCAATCTTGAGCCGTTGACTTCTGCTAAAGACTTTGCAGGTGGCGACTTCAAGAAGACGCCTGAGTATCAAAATGCTGTTGCTAAGAAGGCTGCTGGTGACCAAGGTGCTACAAATGACTTGGGTAAAGACGGTGAGCAAACTGGCTTCGATAATGTTCTGAAGAAAGTTACCGAAAAGCTTAATGACGAAGATTGGAAGAAAAAAGCAACCCAAAAAGATGTAAGCGCGCTGCTTAAACAGCTGAAAGACGCTCAAGACAATATTGCTAAGAAATATAAGACTGATGCAATTAAGCTTGAACGTGAAGTCGGTGATAAGGATCAAGACGGCAAGCCTGTAACTCCTCCGTTTGAGGCGTCTGTTCCATACAAGAACGCACTCGCAAAGTCGAATGATGGCGATAATGATGCGACTGCAAAGCTGAACGCTTACAACGAGAAGCTTAAGGCTGCACAGGACCTCATCAACAAGGTTAAGAACCCCGATCCAAATGCTGCTCCAGCAGATCGTCCAACACAACAGCAGGTAGACCAGGCTCTGACTGATTTGCAAAATGCTAAAAAGGCAATTGACGAAAACTTTAAGACTAAAGTTGATAAGCTCCAAAATGAAGTTGATGATAAAAACGAGGATGGCTCTGCGCGTACTCCAAAGTTTGAAGAATCAACTGAATTTGCAAATCTTCAAGGCAAGACTAAGGATGGCAAGAAGCCTGATGACCTGGTAGCGTATGAGCAAGCTTTGGCTAAGGCTAAGGAACTCATCGACAAGAACGATGGTAAGGTCACGAAGGATGGCCAGGAAGTTGACGTTCCAAAGGATCAGCTCCCAACTCAAGTCCAAGTTGACGAGGCTCAAAAGGCTCTTAAGGAAATCAAAGACAAGATTCTTGCTAACTACAAGACCAATCCGCACGACTTGCAAGAAGAAGTCGACATGTCTAAGGACGGCGACGACGACCAGCGCGATACCACGTTTGAGAATACGCCCGAGTTCAAGAACGCCGATTCTAAGAAGGGTGAAAACGGCAAAGACAATGACGATATGGCGGCCTACAAGACAGCTCTTGACGCTGCTAAGAAGCTCCTTGATAAGTTTGATCGTACTACTGGTAAGCCAAAGACTGATCTCCCAGCAGGCGAGAAGGCTCCAACTCAAAAGCAGCTTGACGATGCCCTAGATGCATTGCAAGCCGCTAAGAAGAAGATTACTGACGGATATAAGACTGATCCTTCTAAGCTGAAGTCTGAAGCAGATGCTGATGGCGACTTCACTAAGACTCCTGAGTATCAAAATGCTCAAGCCAAGGGTGACGACGCTTCTAAGCAAGCTCTTGAAGACTACAAGAAAGCTCTTGAGGACGCTAACAAGGTTCTTGGTGACAAGAATGCAACCCAAGCGCAGGTAGACGAGGCACTCCAAAAGCTCCAAGCTGCTAAGCAAAAGCTTACGGATGCTTATAAGACAGATACAAGTGGACTTGTTGCAGATGTAAATGGTGCTGTGGGTGTAAATGATAGTGATTATCGTAATGCTTCGCGTGAAGCACGCGAGGCCTATGATAGAGCCCTGGCAGCAGCACAAGCAGTTCTTAACAATCCGCGTGCAACGCAAGCAGAAGTTGACGCAGCACGACTAGCTCTTAAGAATGCAGCTGATGCGTTGATTAAGTCTGCACATCGAGCAAGAGGTGCTAAGCACCTTGCGCAAACCTCGGATCCAACGCAAGGTTTTGCAGTAATGGGTATGATTACCTCGGCATTTGGCTTGATATTTGCAGGAGCAAAGCGTAAACACCAACGCAGGCAATAGCAGCACGCCTATGAGTTGCTGGTGGATGTCTGGTTGCGGTGTATACGTTGCATAGATAAGTATCCACGCGCTTAAACAGCTGTAAGATTGGTACCAACTAATCGCCTTGTTCCTTATGATACATGGGGAATGAGGCGATTTTTTATGTGTGTACCTTGCGGTTTGCGCAGACATCATCTCATCTAACACACACGTACATCAGCGTTTGTGTCAACTTGTTGATATATGTGCGTTATACCAGTGAGTACTTATGGTAATGCCTGCGTTAAAGTTGTATCCTTAATACGTTTCGTTTTACATATATGTCTACGATTTGTAGTAGAAACACGCAACGCATTCAGTTACAATACAATTTATAAGCTTGTATTCAGTTGACAAGAAAAATGTTTGTATGCATACCAGTGCTTAATTTTTTATAAAAAAGATTACAACCTCTAGGAGATACCATGAGTAAACACGCCTCACACGCCTCATCTACAAAGTACTCTTTTTCTCGTGCGTTACCGCGCGTTGTTCTGTCAACCGTGCTCATTGGTTCTTCGGTACCTAAATTTTCTTCTGCAGATGGTTTAGATAAAACCACCGCTTATGCTCAAGGACAAAGTGTGAGCGGGGGGGGGTATCAGCGTTTAGCCAATAAAGACGCGCAGGCACACATTGATATTTGGGTAGATGGCACTGCAGGTGATGACAGCTCTGCAGGAGATGAACAGCACCCCTTGCGCACCCTTGATGAGGCAATAAAAAAGGCAGGCGCAACGGCTACACAACATAAGACCATTGGAATTAAGGGTACTTATGCTCTCACTCAAAAAGTTCCGATTCCAGAAGGCGTAACACTGTTTGTTGCCGCAAGCGGAGCAACTATACAAGGTACGGGCAATGCCATTGACGGACTTATTCTTCAAAAGGGAGCCACACTCACAGGTGCAGGAACACTTACTATGACGGGCTTTAAAACAGCTCTTACCGCTCAAGAAGGTTCGCTTATTACTGATGGTACCTATGTATTTAAAAACAATGGTCAAGAAGATGGCTGTGGCATTTCTTTGCAAGGAAAAGTTCACGGAAGTACGGGTAAGGATAAACTTACCATTACAGCTAATGATTTCTACAATACCAATTTTTATACAGACAGTGTTGTATTTGAAAATTGTACCGTAAGTGTAACATCGCAAACACGCACCTGGTTTGACGCGTGCAATCTTACGCTTAAGAATGCCTGCCTAAGTGTTGCTGGTTTTGGCATGTCATACTATGTGAATAACCTTACCATGGAAAACTCTGAATTTACCATTAATAAACGCGGATGGCGTCATGGAACTGGCTTAACAATTCAAGGCAGCTCAACCATTAAAGACTCTACTATTACGGCAAATGCAGGTTCTACTGCAGGTATTTCGGTGGGTGCTCAAGACAAAGAAATTAACGTAACAAATTCTACGCTTGTATTTAATAATGGTGGTGCGGGCGGTCTTAATGTGAATACAGGTAAGGTGGTGCTTACCGATTCAACTATTAAAGGTAATGGTAAGAATAGCGGCGCATTATTTGGCGCACAAGAGAATGGCTCTATAGAATTCTTAGGCAATTGTTTAGTAGAAACACCTGCTGCAACTAATGCTGATACTGGTGTAGGCGTACAAAATCATTATATCGTTAAAGGTGGCTCCTACGCCCTTACGTATGCGCCAAACTACCATTCAGATTTGGGAAGTACGGTTCCTGTCAATGGAGCGGAAAATGGTAACGAACAGCTTTCGTTATTTACGCTTGCAGATAGCAGTGTGCGTGTGCTTAATCCACTTAACAAACTAGGCAATACGTATGAATATAACGTAGAAAAAGCGTCCGCAGACAAAAACAAACATGTATGGGTACCTGCTGCAACAGTCACTTTTTCACTTAACGAACCATCTATTAAAGAACCTGTAAGCGCTCAATTTGCGGATGGTACAACAAATGAGGTAAAAGCCTTTGCCATGCGTGGATATTCACTAAGCGCAGCTCAAAGTGTAGCAGGAGGTAGTGTATCTGTTCCGAGTGCTCCTATGGCTGCTGGTTATAAATTTTTAGGCTGGTTTTATAAGGATGCCAATGGCACAGAACAAACATTTAACGCTTCCACAGTGGTTACCACCGATACGGCTGTATATGCAAAATGGGAAAAAGATCCCACATCGTATGCAGTTGTATATCATAATGCAGATACTCAAAACGCAGCCAGTTACATGGCATCAGACAATAATCCGCAGCGTACACAAAAGGTTTGCTCAATAGAAGAGGTTATGAAGAGCGTACCTAAGTTTGTTCCCTATGGAAAAACATTTGTTGGGTGGTCAACAGACCCTCAAGACGCTACAAAAATTGTTGAAGTTGGAAGCATGCTGTCTATACCTCAAGATGTTCAAACTCGTGATCTTTATGCGGTATGGAAAGACAAAACTGTATCGGTTAAATTCTCTGCAAATGGTGGTGTTTTTGACGCGCAAAGTATTTTTAAGACGCATCCCGATGTATTTGACATCACTAAAGACTCAACAGGTGGAGAGGTAGCTGTTGTAAAGAAATCGGCTAAAATATCTGAAAAGCTTACGCTTAACGCTTTGCTTAAATCATGCGGAGATGGAAGTGTTTCGGCAGCAAGCGATGGATTAAATACTCCAGCAAGTTCAGATTCTGCTGCATATAAGACTCTTGCAGCTAAACCTTATCATGTATTGGACAATCAAAAAGAAGAAAAATCTGTCTTTGGATTTGTGTATAGCACGCTCTATAAATATTGGTTTAGCGATGTAGAAGGCAATGCCGCAACCGCAATATCGGGCGACACCATGCTTGATAATGATTATACCTATTATCTTAAGTGGAAACTTGCGCCCAATGTTGAGCAAATACATGCCGATACCTCTATTCCAGCAGATATACTTGTGGGAACGGATACGGCACACAACAGTCCTTATAAGGTAATTCCTGGTCAAACGGTTGATTTTACAGGTGCTATTTCTTCTGCGGTTGTTAAAGATCAAATGAAAAACATTGAGGCTAAATTTAGTGCAACTAAACAAAGCGATTATAAAAATATTGCACTTTCAGACATTAAATCGAGTTTTGTAGCAACGTTTAAAGTTCCTCAAGGGCTTTCACTTCCTGATAACCTCAAACCAAGTGATATAAGTACCGAAGGATTTTCGGATACCTTTAGTGTTTCGCATGTGGAAGTAAAAGACAACACGGTAATGGTAACCTTGCAGCTTAAAGACGGAATAAAGAACTATGAGGAGCTTCAAACTGCGGTTCAGAAAAATCTTAATGATACGATGAAGCTAACCATTCATGGGGTTAAAGTGCATAAAGACTTCACGGGTAAAGCGCAAGTATCGGGTAGCGTTCAAGGATCGTTTTCTGCCGTTGCTACCAAAGATACAAATGGGTCTAAAACTATTAAGCTTTTTTCATTTACCTGGAAAGGACTGCAAACCGAAGAGGGTAGAGATTCAAGCGCCACAAGTGTTGATGATGGAATCTTGTTTTCGGTAGTAGCACAACAGCCGATTTCCACTAAGTTATATGGAGATCTGTTACTTGCAGATGATACCGAACACGCGGTTGTTCCTATTGTAGCACCAGATACACCCTTTACGGTAACAGGTGCTTTATGCGCAACACAGATTAAAGACCAAATGAATGCTATAGAGGCTGTATATCCAAATCTTAATCACAAAGATATTGCACTTGATATACAAAACTTTGAGTTTACCGCAACGTTTACCGTTCCCGAAGGCATGCACTTACCAACAACGGTAACTAAAGATACTGTTCGCGCGGTTGATTTTGGTGATGGTTTTGTTGTTAAAGACGTGGTAGTTTCGGGCAATACTCTTACGGTAACGTTTGCGTTGAAAGACGAGGCTTCTCTTAAAACGTATGATGACCTTGAAAAAATAGTTGATGCTGCTGGCGGAAAAAGTGGTTGGATGAAACTTGTGGTTTCGGGCGTAAGCGTTGATTCAAATGTGGCAGACGCCACTCAGCTTACCATGAAAGGAACGGTACAGGGTACATTTGCTGCAGCAGCAACTTCTAAAAGTGGTGTACGTAAGGTATTTTCATTTGTATGGGATGCTACTCAGTGGCCTGATGGTAAGGATAAACTGGCTACCGATGATGATACGATTCAGTTAAGCGTGCTCGTCAAAAAGCCTCAAACAGAGCCTAATAACACACCTAACACTCATGCCCCTTCTGTGCACAAGCCACACGATGATTCGTATACTCCGCAAACATCAGATCCACTTGCAGGATTAACTGCATTATTGCCTCAAGGTATTGTGTCGGGCATTATGTTGGCAACAGGAGCTCTGCTTCGCAAAAGACGTCATAATAAATAACGATTTCTATTCGTTATAGCATATCTCAACATTGCATATAGCTGCATATTTGGCTGTATGCAATGTTTTTGTAGACACACTTCTATTCTTAATGAAACTAACCGCGCTTATTTGCGTATGTACAAAAAACCTCCTGCAAAGTTTGATATGTACCCAGAATACTGGACACATATTTATGAACTAGGCTGGACACATGGATGCTATTCTGTACTTTACAGGTGGCATCCATTTTGTTTTTGCCTGAATTCTTTT